>JAGABX010000099.1 GCA_017614395.1 Eubacterium sp. | reverse complement strand
GGCGCATCTCTCCGCAACAGACTGATCTGTCTAAAACCTGTCGTTCCGAAAGATCGTTCTGTTGCAGAGAGATACTGTCTCCTGCTTGGTCTTGCTACGGATGGGGTTTACATATGCCTCCGACGTTACCGCCGGAGCGGTGAGCTCTTACCTCGCCATTTCACCATTACCGGTACTGCCTGTCCTGAATACACCCGTCATATTAACACATCAATACAAACGTTGTCTCCACGACAGGCAGCGCCGGCTGTATTATTTCTGTTGCACTTTCCTGGGAGTCACCTCCACCGGACGTTATCCGGCATCCTGCCCTGTGTAGCCCGGACTTTCCTCGTGTATGCACACGCGATCACCTGCGTCGCTCATATATCATTATCAGTAAAACACTATTATCAAAACAGCCGAAATACAACACTGATTTATCCAAGCAGTATTCCACCGCCGATGAACTCTCTCAAAACAGAGTTCAAAGGAACATCATGCGGATCAACCGGCAAAAAGTAGTCAAGGAATTTCAATAAACGCTGTGCCTCTGAGTATTCCTCACTGTCAGACGGAACCTGGAATAATACCGGATCCGCATACAGTTTCATTGCCGCCAGCTCATATATCAAAGCCGAGTTAAAAATCACATTTGCCTTGCCCTGGAACGGGAAAATATTCTCTTCCTCGCCCTTTCGGACACTGTCCCACATGGAGATTGTCTTCTGTGCGGTATTTCCTCTGGTTCTCGCATCCCTGATTATTCTCCGGATCAAACGCCCGTCGGTAGTCGGGATGCGATTGTGCGCATCGAGGTTAAGCGTCGTCAATGCACTAATATATATTTTGTATTTTTCACTTTCCGGAATACTCTGTGTCAGTTTGTCATTCAGGCCGTGAATTCCCTCAATCACCAGAATATCATGCTCACCTATCTGCATGAACGGCTTGTCATACTGGCGCATGCCGGTGAGGAAATTGTATGTAGGGAGGCGGACACTCCTGCCCTCGAGCAATCCCATCATATCCTCCTGGAACTGCGCGGTATCTATTGCCTCAATACATTCATAATTGTATTTACCATCCTCGTCCCTCGGTGTATCTTCCCTGTTGACAAAATAGTCATCGAGACCAATTGGATGAGGATTTACTCCGAGAGTTTTCAACTGCGTTGACAGTCTGTATGAAAAAGTAGTCTTTCCGGATGATGACGGTCCCGCAATAGTAACGATCCTGCTTTTATGCTTTACAATATCCTCGGCTATATCGCCTATCTTTTTCTCATGCAACGCCTCCTGAGTGCTCATCAGCTCGGTGAATTCCCCACGGACAATTACATCATTAAGTTCACCTACGTTTGATACACCCATCATTTCAATCCAGTCATTGGTGTATTGCATGGTATAGAAGAACTTTTTGCTGACATTGAAATGCTGCACTTTTGTCGGTTCTGATTTATTCGGAATAATAAACACAAATCCATCCATATACAACTGCAGGTCAAAATATTGCAAAACACCGGTACTGTATGGCATCGCACCGAAATAATAATCTGTATAATCTCCCAACTCATAGACCGTCATTCGTGAATTCCGGCGATATTTGGTCAATTGTACTTTGGATTCCATATTTAGAAAGCCAAACAGCTCCTTGGCATCACGTGTCCTGATCACTCTCTTTTGGAACTGGATGTCAGCATCTACATACGACCTCATTTTTTCCCGGATTAAATCTAATAATTCCTGATCCAAATCAACTTTTCCGAGAATCCGGCAGAAATGCCCGGTGTACAGAGTAAACTCGATAGCAACGTCCTCAAGCCTGTCCGCAGGAATTATCTCATGGATCGCCTTTAATACAAGCATGGTAACACCGCGTTCATACACGCGGATTCCGTCATTATCGGTGATTCCGCATAGTTTTATATGTGTATCCTCTCGAACCGTATGATAAAACTCCTGAACAACACCGTCAACCTTTGCAACGATCGGTGTCGATGCATATTCCGATTCGTGTTGCTCAGCCAGTTCCCTCAATGTCATGCCACGCGGAACATCCAGCTCCTTATTCTCCAACCATATCCTCATATATTCCTGCCCCCTAATAAGTTATAGTATGCGCACGATTTTTCTGCAAAAACTTGCCGCTAAAGTGGCGAAAAATCGGTGCTGGAAACAAGTCAAAACGAAAGTGTTTTTTTCGTTTCCTATAATTACCAGTCAGTCAACGTGCATGTTCCTTAAAAATCAAAAGCATTTGCTCTAATTCTTCTCGTCTTTTGGCTAGTCTTCCGTCACTGTCAACAACAGCTTCTACGTTTTTCAGAGATTCTAATATATCGCCAACCTTGTTAATCATATCTCTTATATATGAGCGATACACAGTGCCGCCTTCCTCAGATAATAACCTTGAGTAACGATACTCAGTATCAGAGTACGGTCTCTCCTCCTGTCCCGGTACGGCTCTTATGGCAAAATAATACTTACCATCATCCAAACAGATTGATTCTCTGTCTATTCTAAACCCGACTTTATGCAGATGCCTGCGGACTTCTTCGATATCAGACTGTGGCTGCAATATCAGTGTTTTATCCTTTATAACATCCATACCGGCTGACAGTATCTCACATATACGCATGCCGCCCATACCGGCGATCAATATGACATCCACATCATCAGGATCTATCACACTCAGTCCGTCACCGAGTTTGATCTCTATACGGTCATCCTCTCTTGCGTCAGAAATATTTTTCTGAGCCCGCCTTATCGGTCCCTCATTAACATCTGTAGCAATGACATGCGGGCACTTTTTCTCCTTCACCAGCCATATTGCCACATAACCGTGATCACAGCCTATATCAGCCACACGCGCCCCCTCCGGCACCAGAGAGGCATTCATTCTCATACGGATTGATAAAAAATCTTTCATATTCAGTACAGTCCCCGCACGAGCGGCGCGAGTGCTTAGTTCTCCTACTCTAAATAGTCTTTTAGCTTTCTGCTCCGACTCGGATGTCTGAGTTTCCTGAGCGCCTTGGCTTCGATCTGCCTGATGCGCTCACGCGTGACATCAAACTCCTTGCCGACCTCCTCCAAAGTGCGTGCTTTCTGATCATCCAGCCCGAATCTGAGCCGCAAAACCTTTTTCTCACGCTCGGTCAGAGTTTTCAGCACCTCATCCAACTGTTCCTTCAGCATAGTCTCTGCAGCTGCGTCGGCAGGAACCGGAACATTTTCATCCTGAATAAAATCACCGAGATGAGAATCCTCCTCCTCACCAATCGGAGTTTCAAGCGATACAGGCTCCTGTGAAATTTTTTGAATCTCTCTCACCCGTTCAACCGGCTGGTTCATCCTCTCCGCAATCTCCTCAGGATATGGTTCACGTCCCAATTCCTGCAAAAGCTGTCTTTGAACCCTGATAAACTTGTTAATAGTTTCAACCATATGAACAGGAATACGGATTGTGCGGGCCTGATCGGCGATCGCCCTGGTAATTGCCTGTCTGATCCACCACGTAGCGTAGGTTGAAAACTTGTAACCCTTCTTGTAGTCAAATTTTTCAACTGCTTTGATGAGGCCTAAATTCCCCTCCTGAATCAGATCAAGAAAAAGCATTCCTCGTCCCACATAACGTTTTGCAATACTTACAACCAAACGAAGATTTGCCTCAGCCAAGCGCTTTTTAGCCTCCTCATCACCCTGTTCCATGCGCATGGCGAGTTCACGTTCCTCATCCGCGGACAGCAGCGGCACCTTGCCTATCTCCTTGAGATACATACGAACCGGATCTTCAATGCTGACGCCCTCCGGAACGATCGTCTCGATATTTTCCAATTCCTCCTCTGTTGGCTCATCATCAACATCGGATATGATTTTGTCATCCTCAGGCTCTTCATCCTGATAAGTCATGATGCCATTTGAATCAAGTTTTTCATAGAGTTTGTCCTTTTTCTCATCATCAAAGACAACTCCTTTTTCAGAAAGCAGTTTGTCAACCTGCTCAACAGCAATCATATTATCAGTTTGTTTGGCTATTGTTTCCAACGCTTTGACAATTTCTTCAATCTGATCTTCCTCTGAAATCTCGTTTTTCAATTCTTCCT
>JAGABX010000098.1 GCA_017614395.1 Eubacterium sp. | reverse complement strand
GAAGATAAATCCGAATGATAGTATTTGGAGAAATTCAACAAAAACAGGAGTAATGTTATGAAAAAACGAAGAAACAAGATATTTAACCGAATGACAATCGTAGTATTGTTATTGATTTCACTGATACTCGTTGGTTGCGGCGGAGGTGAAACGGAGACTGACGGGCAGAGCGGTGAGGCTGCATCACCCTCCGAAACTACTGAAACGACCGAATCAGGCGAGGCAACCGAATCAGGCGAAGGAGACACTGTGGCTGATTCGTCAGGGAATGACGGAGATGAGAATGAATCCGCTGACAGCGAAGTGGAACATGAGCGTTCACTCGACACCGAGAACGGAACCATGAAAGAGGACTCTGTAGTCATCGCGGTAGGACAGACCCCGGTAACCTACGGCGAATACATGACATATTATTATTTTATGGAAAACCAGTACGATTCCCTATTGGGCGAGGAAGTTTGGAAACAGCGCGGCGAGGCTGATAAATCCATCGGTCAGGAGGCGATAGAGGACGTATTGCGAATGATCATCCAGGTAAAGGTCATCGTGAAACGTTCGGAGAGTCTGGGTGTTACACTGGAGGCTGATGAAAAGGAAGATGCCGATTATAATGCGCAGAAATTCTACGACACGCTTGCTCCGGAAATCCGTGAGAAATACATGATAACTCCGACCATGCTGATGAAGATATTTGAGGAAAACCGTCTTTCAAAAAAAGTATATAATGTGATCGTGGGACAGGTCCAGAGCGGACTGAGTCCTTCGGAGGCCCAGGCATATCGGGTGCAGTTGCTTTTTAAGGCTGCCGGAAATGATAAAGAAAAACAGCGCTCCGAAATGGAGGCGCTGCAGAGTGAGATTGCTTCTTCTGATAAAAGCTTTTATTACTACGCGAAGCAGGAGTCAGAGGCTGACGAGATCGAAACAGTGATCGGGGCTCTCGATGAGAGGAAAAATCTCTGGAACACGATCATCGTATTAAAACCCGGTACAGTCAGCAATGTTGTTGAGGAAAATGACGGATTCTACATCGTGAACGTTCTCGCGCGTCCGGATGATACCCTCAATACCGAGTACACGAACGCCGTTGTAACAGAGCGACAGATCACTGAGTTCCAGGAACAGTACGCCGGCTGGTCACGTTGCTACGATGTCGATGTCAGCGACTCGCTCCTATCCGACTAAGTTTACTCTTGTCCATCCCAACAATAGGTACACAGGTTTTCGACGGGAATCCCCACTGCCTCCAGCATGTCGTCCAGGCGGTTAAACCGCAACGACGTGAAATTCAGTTCCTTGCGGATTTCCTCGATCATCTGCTCGTATTTTTCGGAATCAGGATCCGTGTATTGCTGCAACACGTCCTCCGGCACATCAGCTGTACCCTCGAGTTTCGCGATGACTCGTCTCGTGATCAGATCCATTTCGGATTTCGACCGGGAGAAATTCAAATATTTGCAACCGTAAACTAACGGCGGACACGCAGGGCGTATATGAACCTCCTTCGCTCCGCTCTGATATAGGAATTCCGTTGTTTCACGGAGCTGTGTTCCGCGAACGATGGAATCGTCGATCAACAGCAGGCTTTTCCCGTCTATGAGATCATGGACAGGGAGAAGCTTCATTTTTGCTATCTGGTCACGTTTGCTCTGGATTGTCGGCATGAATGAACGCGGCCAGGTCGGTGTGTATTTAATGAACGGTCTGGAAAAAGGAATTCCCGAGGCGTTGCTGTAGCCGACCGCATGAGCGGTTCCCGAATCCGGAACACCGGCCACGATATCGGGTTTGACATTGTCACGTTTGGCGAGGCAGGCACCGCAGCGGTAACGCATCTCCTCAACGCTCACGCCTTCGTATGAGCTGGATGGATAGCCGTAGTAGATCCATAAAAAGGTACAGATCTTCATCTCGCCGCCGGGAGCAACCAACGTTCTCACGCCGTCCGGTTCGACCACATCGATCTCGCCGGGACCGAGTGACTTGAAATCCTGATATCCTAAATTCCTGTATGCGAAATCCTCGAATGTGATACAGTAGGCATCTGCTTTTTCTCCTAAAAAGGCAGGCGTACGTCCGTGTTTATCACGTCCGACATATATGCCCTTCGGTGTCATCAGCATCAGTGTAAGTGATCCGTCAACTAAATCAAGAGCGTAGCGGATGCCGTCTATCAGGTTTTCTTTTTGATTTATGATCGCAGCGACTAATTCGGTTGCATTGATCTCACCGCCGCTCATTTCGAGGAAATGCAGGGCGGTATTTTTAAATATTTTTTCGACTATCTCATCGACGTTGTTGATCTTGCTCACGGTCGTTATGGCGTATGTGCCGTGGTGCGAACGAACGATCAGGGGCTGCGGCTCGTAGTCGGAGATACATCCGATACCCATGTATCCGCTCATGTCGTGCATGTCTTTGTCAAACTTGGTTCGAAACGGCGCATTTTCTATATTGTGAATAGCGCGGTCAAAACCGTTCTCGCCGTATACGACCATTCCGCCGCGACGTGTTCCGAGATGTGAATGATAATCTGTTCCGAAAAAAAGATCAAAGGTGCAATCGTCGGACTTGCTCTTTTTCTCTACGACGCCGAAAAATCCTCCCATAATTTCCTCCCTAAAAATGCATGTCTGTATAGATCCCGCCGAGTGTTTCCTGTTGCAAAATTGCAGTTTTGCCCAGCTCTCACCGTGCCGATCTATTCTGCCCGGTGAACCTTGTGTAACGGCAAATAATCGATAAGCATCTGTTTGAGGTCCGTTTGCCTGATCGGCTTGGTCAGGTAATCGGTAAAGCCCTCGCGCAGATAGTTTTCCTTCGCGCCGACAACAACGTTGGCTGTCAGCATGATGACCGGTGTTTCGCTGTTTATATCATCAACGCGCTCACGCATATGATGCAGGGTTTCGATGCCGTCCATTTCAGGCATTCGGTGATCGAGGAATATCACATCAAACGCATTTGTCTGTGTGATGTCCAGACATTCCTGACCTCCGATCGCTGTTTCTATCTTGATCTGTGTATCTTTCAGAAGATTTTTGATAACCTTCAGGTTGGTTTCAACATCATCTACTACGAGTATTCTGGCATCCGGTGCGGTAAATGCGGTAGACCGCTGAACCATAGCCTCCTCGGCGTCGGTCGAATGCGGAGTAAATTCTCCCATGCCACGCTCTGAAACGATCTTCTGCGGGAATTCGATGAAAAATTCCGAGCCTTCGCCGTAGACACTTTTTACCCAGATTTTGCCTCCCATCAACTCCACTAACTGTTTGGAAATGACGAGACCGAGTCCTGTTCCCTCGATGTTGCGGTTTCTCTTCTCATCAACACGACTGAATGACTGGAACAGTTTATCTATATCCTCTTCCTTGATACCGATACCGGTGTCTGCAACGGATATTCGGATCATTGCCGTTTCTATGCTTGTTTTACGCCAACTGATCTTCAGGGTAATGGAACCTTCGTTAGTGTATTTTACGGCGTTTGTCAGGAGATTTGTCACCACCTGACGGATACGTGTTTCGTCACCGAACAACTGCTCCGGAACATTTGGATCGGCCTCAACCCTGACGTCCACATGCCGTTCCTTGGCGCGCCCGACAATCAGGTTATAGCTGTCCGTTAACAGAAACGCGGTCCAGTATTTCACAGGCTGCAGGTCAACTTTGCCGGATTCGATCTTGGAAAAATCCAGGATGTCGCTGATCAGACCGAGCAGGGTACGGCTGGCTCCCTTGATATCCTGCGCGTATGTTCTGACAACCTCCTCGTTTGACTCCTTCAGCACCATCTCGTTCAAACCGATGATAGCATTCAGCGGAGTGCGGATTTCGTGGCTCATGTTAGCGAGGAATTCCTCCTGCATCTTGTTAGCGCGGATTGCCTCGAGACGTTCGTTTTCAGTTTTAATTGAGAAACGGAGCAGCCGGATGATAGCCATGATGAGCAGGAATATGAAACCGACCCAGATCAATGATCCTCCGCTGATGGAGCTGTGCGCCAGATAGAGACAGATTTTGATCGTACCGGTCAGAATCAGCACTCCTATACCTATGGCGATATGGATGTATTCGTGAATGAGTTTCTTTTTAATATCGATGATCATCGTTGTCACGAATATGATCATCATGATCCCGAGCACAGCGAAAATAGCAATCACGGAGGTGTGGAAATCCAAAACGTCCGTAAATGCAAGAACCGTGCAGGTGACAGTATCAGCAATCGCGAGAATCCCGACTGCCTGATAAATCCGGTAGTAACGTCCGTTCTGCACCTGATTGATGTAGATCATCATCGGCAGCGGCAACAGCATCAACGCAAAAAACGTGGTGTCACTGATGGATGACACATTCGGGAAAACAATCTGCCTGAACGGAGAGTTGGCGATAACCCAGATTCCGGCCAGCATCTCACCTAATCCGAGAAACAAAATATCGCCGTTTTTAAACGGACGTTTGTAGATAAACCGCATGACGATGCTTACGATGATACAGATGACGGCCAGCAAAAACATGATCAGACCTATAAATATTTCTGCACCGTCAATCATGAACAGCTTCAGCCATATGCCCATCTGTGAGCCGTAATACATTTCCGATACCATCCCTGAATATGCGGTATCGGTCTGCAGTTCGATTATCAGATTTTTGCCGGTATCCTCCGGCGTGAATTTTGCAAATACATAAAAAGGAGCGCTGGAATTACCATATGGTCTGGTATCCTTGGTCGAATACGAGGCGCGGAGCATTGTATCAACGAATATCCTGACGTCCTGTCTCGCTGATTTGATGCAAAAATAACCATACGAAGCCAACTGGGCGGTCACTCTGGTTTCAATGGTGAATACCTCGCCCTGTTCTCCCTCGAGTTTTTCACTGATATCCACAGGCTTTTTTGAACCATCCGGGAATACACGGACCCATTGAGGTTCGAATTTTTCACAGAAAAAGCCTGAATCGTCAACCTCTCTGGGCAGCATGGTCTGTGCACAAACGAACGTGATCAGACCGATCACGATCAAAATATACGTTATGATCCGTATTACCCTGAACTGTTTCTGCTGCGCCTCCTCGAGTTTGGTCAGCTCCGGTGCCTGCTTTTTCTTTTTCTTTTGTTCTTCCGTTTCCTTT
>JAGABX010000097.1 GCA_017614395.1 Eubacterium sp. | reverse complement strand
GCAATCCGTTATCAGCAGATACAGAAGGAACTGTATGAGGCGCGTGTCGGGGTTATGGTCAGCCAGATCCAGCCGCATTTCATGTACAACGCTCTGACCTCGATTGCCATGATGTGTTCGATCGATCCTGACACGGCGAAAGAGGCCACGATAACCTTTGCCAAGTACCTGCGAGGCAACATGGATTCCCTGAAACAGACGGCACCTGTTCCGTTCGAACAGGAACTGGAGCATCTGAAAAAGTATTTATATATAGAAAAGCTCCGTTTCCAGGACAAGCTGAACATCGAATACGACATACAGGCAACGGCATTTTACCTGCCCCTGCTTTCCATCCAGCCTTTGGTGGAGAATGCTGTCAAACACGGTGTCGGCATGAAAAAGAAAGGCGGCACCGTCACCATCGCCACCCGTGAGACTGAAAGCACTTACGAGGTGATCATCTCGGACGACGGCGTGGGCTTTGATACAAATGCTACGATGCCGGACGACGGGCGGTCGCATGTCGGGATGGAGAATACAAAGCGCCGGCTGAAGGAACTGTGTGCTGGCGAGGTCGTGATCGAAAGCACGGTCGATGTCGGGACGACAGCAACCGTTGTTCTGCCGAAGAGCGGGCAGGCGGAGCCGGACAGTGATGAAACATGACATTCCGTTGGATGTCGGATACCGATGTCGGAGGTATGAACAGGGATACAATCGGAAAGGAGAAACCTATGCGGATACTTTGTCTGGACGATGAACCACTGGCTTTGCAGATGCTGGAAACAAGTGTAAAAAAAGCAAAACCGGAGGCGGAGGTCGTTCCTTTCGATGATCAGGACGAACTGATCGCGGACGCAAAGAAAAATGGTTGCGATGTCGCTTTTCTCGATATCCATATGCGTGGCATGAACGGGGTCGAGGTGGCCAAAAGCCTCAAGGAGATCAATCCGAAGATGAACCTCATCTTTGTGACCGGCTTCTCCGAATATAAAGGCGATGCGATGGACATCCGGGCCAGCGGGTACATTATGAAGCCCGTTACGGATGAGGAAGTGGCGAGTGAACTCGAAAACCTGCGCTATGAAATCATTCCGAAGAAAAATGCCCTGTTGCGCGTGCAGTGTTTTGGAAATTTCGATGTATTTACGCCGGACGGGGAGCCGGTACACTTTGAACGCAGCCGGGCCAAGGAGATTTTCGCCTATCTGGTACACCGCCACGGGAGTTCCTGCACAACACGCGAAATCGCAGCCGCTCTGTTTGAGGACGAACCATATGATAAGAAACAACAGAGTTATCTCCAGACTCTGATCGCGGCGATGAACAAAAGCCTGAAAAAGATTGGCGCCAGCGATGCTATCCGCAAGAGCTACAATGCCCTGTCGGTTAATGTCGATGTGTTGGATTGTGATTACTATCGTTTTGCCGAGCTGGATGCCGGCGCCGTAAACGCCTATCAGAATGAATACATGAGTCAGTATTATTGGGCGGAATTCTTCTTTGATGATTACTGATAAGATAATTCGCGCCTGTAAACATACGAAAAACAGCACTTTTTCTTTTTTTTTAAAAAATTATAAAAGTGTTGTTTTTTGTTGTTATTCTGTTGTACTCCCTTTGGTATGATGGTCTCAACAAAGAAAGAGAGTCGTCGAAGAGCTCACGGCGGACATCTCGGTGAAGGAGAAACTAAAGTTGAAACAATATAAAATCAAAGGAGGAAACCATCATGAAAACAAATTCTATCAGAATCAAGGTAGCAACCCTTACACTCGCAACTATAACTGCTTTCGGCAGCCTCGTCCCGACAGCACAGGCAGCAGAGATGAACCAGCCGGAAGTAACCAAGGAGCAATCCCTTGAGGGTTACCTGACATCCATCGCCCCGAAGGACAAATCCACACTTCTCGTTAACTATGGAACCGGCACCAATATCGATTTGAAATCCTCCATTGCAGACGGCGACGGCATGGACTTCCTGATCATCCGCCGGGAAAAAGATACCGTTTACGGAGGCGGGGAAAAGATAACGACCGTTGGTCCGGACTTAAACGGCATCTATCCGGGAGCTCTCGTACACGCTGACTCCAAGCTGGTTAACGGATGTCCGGACACGATAAGCGGCAGTGATCTTCCCCGCAAGCCTGTCACCGTTGCCATCGACATCAATGGAAACACACTGGAGCCGACCACGGTCGAAAATCCGGATTACCACAATGTCATGGAAGCCGTCAACAAGCAGGTTCAGAACTGGCAGAAGGAAGGACACACCACAGCAGCCGATCTCTCCTGCAAGAGTGCCATGGTCTATGATGAGAAACAGCTGGAGACTCAGCTCGGTGTCAAGGATGCCGCAGACAAGTTCGGCGTTGATATCCGGGCAAACCTCGAGGGAAAGATGAAAGAAATGCTCGTTGTCTTCGATCAGGTATACTTTACCGCAAGAGTGGACCAGAAGACTGCATCCGGCATCTTTGAGGACAGCGTAACAGCAGAGAACCTTGCGGATCACGGTGTCAATGAGAAAAATCCGGGCGTCGCTCAGGTAACCGACATGGACTTCGGCCGGCAGATCGTAGTCAAGTTTTCCACCTGCAATACCTCCGATGAGATAGAAGAAGCATGGGAAGATTCGGTAGGCAGCGCATGTATCGACAACAAGAACAAATATAAGTCAGTAATGGAAAACACTACCTTCAATGTATACGCATGCGGCGGGCCGACCGGAGCTGATGTCATGCATATCACATCCACCCATAATCTCAGCGAAGTTAACGAGATCATTAAATCGTATACCTTCTTCACCGGGGACTCAGAAAGCTGTGTCATAAGCTACGGAACCAACTTCATCGATGACGGATCGAGAGCTTCGATAACCAGAAAAACCGAATATGTTAAGCCCACCATTGAAAAGCGCGGTCTCATCAGGGTAAATACCAACTCCGCCAACTTCTACTCAACCAAACATCAGAAGTTTTACGCAAGACCGATCATCGGAGTAAACGATGACGGCAGTCTCCGACTTGGCAACTGGCAACTGCTGATCGATGAAGAAGGCGCCAACAGATCAATGCAGATCAGCGGCAAGTATGCAGAATTCGGTTTCGGATTCGACATCGACTGGGGCACGAACTGGCCATACAGCGATGTATTCTGGAGAGCAGCTCAGGGACCAGTAAACAACATCAATATCGAGTGGGGCGGCATCTGCCGGGCAGCATGGATCAAGATCAAGGTTAACGATAGAGAAGTAGTCAACAACTCGAACTGCTCGAGCCATTCCCCATACAATTTCGGATGCTGATAAAAACGCCCGCCGTAGAAATAAACAGGCAGCCTGAACTCAGGCCGCCTGTTTGACAATTTAGAAAGAATGCGTTATTTTGATTTCTCTTGACATCAGAGATTTGAGCGACTGTAGAATCCTTTTGGCAAATGGATCACAAATGGCTCATTTTTCTGTTGCAACCGCCCGAAATATACGATTTTTCGAGCTTTTTTCAAAATCCGCGCATCTTGCCGTGGCATAGGTGAGATAGGAAATCGTTGCGAAGCCGATTTCCGTTATCGAAGCTATACAGAGTAGATGAATAGGATTCGTATCATATCTTTATGTTACCTTTCAAAAAATGGTAGAAGCAAAACGCTCATACCATTCTATCACAAACTCCTGTCTCCCGCAAGCAGAATTCAATCCTTCTTTATATGCTGTATCAGGTTGATCGCAAATCCGGATGGCGAGAGCATTATCGCAGATTTGGAGCTTTCCGTGGAAACCGTTTTCTCACCATAGAAGTTTTTGAAACCGTGTTCCGTAAGCAGCTTATTGACTTCTTTCTATGTCTTACTTCTCGTAATCAACAGTGACATCTC
>JAGABX010000096.1 GCA_017614395.1 Eubacterium sp. | reverse complement strand
CCGAAGGATCAGATCGATCGTCTCGTGCATGAGGCAGCGAAGATCCTCGACATCGAGCATCTGTTAGATCGTAAACCGAAGGCTCTCTCCGGTGGACAGAGACAGCGTGTGGCAATGGGACGTGCTATCGTGCGTGACCCGAAGGTATTCCTTATGGACGAGCCTCTCTCCAACCTGGATGCCAAGCTCCGTGTACAGATGCGTATCGAGATTTCCAAACTCCATCAGAGACTTGAGACAACAATCATCTACGTAACACATGACCAGACAGAGGCTTTGACACTGGGTACCCGCATCGTTGTTATGAAAGACGGTGTTATTCAGCAGGTAGACACACCTCTCGATCTGTATATGAAGCCGAACAACCTGTTCGTTGCCGGATTCATCGGTTCACCACAGATGAACTTCATTGAGGCGCGTGTAGTGGCCTCCGGCTCAGATGTGATGCTTATGTTCGGTTCTAATTCAGTTAAGCTTCCGGATGCCAAGGGTAAAAAGCTCATCGAGGGCGGATATGAGGACAAGAATATCATCTTCGGTATTCGTCCGGAGGATATCAAGGATGATCCGAGTTTCATCGCTCAGTCACCTGATACATGCCTTGACGCAACGGTTCGCGTATATGAGATGTTAGGTGCAGAGGTGTTCCTGTATTTCACGGTAGACACCTACGATATTACGGTTCGTGTTGATCCGCGTACTACAGCACGTCCGGGCGACACTGTTAAGATTGCGCTTGACGGCAACAAGATCCATCTGTTTGACAAGGATACAGAGTTGACCATCAGCAATTAATCTAAGTAAAACAAAATAAAAACCCTCGGAATATATCGATTCTTATATTCCGAGGGTATTTTTATGTTCTGCCCGTAATTAAAATATCATTTCCCAACGATATGTATTCAACATCTCTTAATTGCAGCGCATCTGTCGTGAGTTTACTGCCGACTCCGCCAACCGGTGAAAGTGCTGTTTCTCCTCCGAAAATCCTAGGGGATATATAAGCATAAACACGATTGACTAAACTCCTATTCTCCAATAGGCTTCCGTGAATTCCAGAACCTCCTTCAACCAGCACACTGTCTATATCCATTTCTCCCAACCGATCAAACACCTCAGTTAAATCTACGCGACCTGCAGAATCGGTTCCCACATGCATTGTTTGTATATTCCATTCATACAAAGCCCTTTGTTTTTCCCCGTCTGCTGAGGTAAAGGCCACGACAGTCGGAATCTCCGGCGCAGTCTGGACTATGCGTGACTCAATGGGAATCCTCAAATGAGAATCAATGATGACGCGCAGAGGATTACAGTCCATATTGGATGGATCATCAGAGATACCCACATGCGGCTCATCCTCATAATCTTCAAGGGGTGAATTTTCAGCCAATCGGACATTCAGCATAGGATCATCAGAAAGAATCGTGCCGATGCCTGCCATAATGGCTGCGTATTTCTTTCTCAGCCTGT
This sequence comes from Eubacterium sp., assembly GCA_017614395.1. Taxonomy (GTDB): domain Bacteria; phylum Bacillota; class Clostridia; order Lachnospirales; family Lachnospiraceae; genus Eubacterium_F. Next base: position 5,663 of record JAGABX010000096.1, on the reverse strand, counting down.
GAACATGCATGTGCGCCTCAGCTCCGGTTATGATTGTCTGTTGTTTTCTGCCTGCCCGGTTCCATTCCCCTTTGTTTTCATATACGTTTGTCGCAGAAAAACCTGTTTTCGACGCATCAGGCATTGCAGTAGTAATCTTTCCATCCAAGGTCATCGCATATTTCATCGCAATAAACGGTCTGTGCGTAGTGATAAAATGAAAAAAAATCTCGTTCATCCGGTCGCATTCATCCTTCAAAACATGAGTGACTACGTTTATTCCGGCTTCCTCGAGAATTCTTACTCCTTTTCCGGCTACTTTCGGGTTAGGATCATCTGAACCGATATAAACCGTTCCGATTCCTCTCTCAATTATTATATCCGTACATGGCGGCGTTTTGCCGGAATGACAGCATGGTTCCAATGTCACATACATCTCCGCCCCGTGCAGATCTTCATCACACCGTGTCAGAGCATTCCTCTCCGCATGGTACTCCCCATAGCGCTCATGCCAGCCGGATGCTACTATACGATTCTCCTTCACGACCACGCAACCAACCACAGGATTGGGATTAACAAAACCCTCTCCGTGTTTAGCCAGCTCTATTGCATGCCGCATATACTTTTCATCCATAGTGTAGCGGTCTCACCTCACTCATCATCCGGATTATACTTTTCCATGCACCTCAAAATACTGGTAATATACAATCATCTGCAGGTTCATGCCTACAAAATGATCGTTTTGACCTCGCTCCACTCGCCTAACTTTTTATATATCGTTGATGTGTTTTTCCAAATGCCGCGCACACGAACATAATACGTTTTTCCGGATGTCAGGCCTGTCACGGTACCTGATTTCCCTTTAATTGTCTTTTTTATTTTATCGGTCTTGAATGATTTGCTTGTGGATACCTGTATCTGATAACCTTTATTTGCGTTTTCAGCAAGTTCGGTCACGGAAACCCGTATGCTTTTTTGCGAGGATTTTTTCAGTACAAAAACCGGGCTTGTCGGAACCGGTAACTCTATTACCTCTAAATTCTCCACTCCGTTCAAATCCTCGTATGTTGTTTCCGGTTCACCGGCAGTTTCAAAACACGTCCATTCATTGCCGCTGCGGTACCATAGTCCGCACCACGATTCGTTTTTACAATACAGCATCCCCTCAACGCTCAGACCTGCATCTACGGTTATCAGTTTGCCAGATTTGAGTTTATACAATCCATCCGTTCCACCGACATAAATATCTCCGTTCAGTTCTCCCACGCATCGGGATGAATTCTGCGGAACAGCCTCAACAATCTGAGCGGATGATGACACTCCGTCCCAACACATAACTCTGCCGTCCTTGGCATAATACCAGTTTTCCCCATCGTACACAAACGGAGAAAGAATTGATTCGGTTTTAGGGAGAATTCCTATGTTAACGAGATTATCCGTAATACCTGCGAATCTTGTTTTTTCGTATTCCTCTATTTCATGCCCGTTAGTAAATACCGAACTATCTACCAGCAGATAATTATGCATCACAAAATCGCGAACTTTTTTCTGAGGATCATCCCAGGTCGCATCAATATAACTCCATTTTCCGTCGACCTTTACAACATTCCACGCATGATCGGGACTCTCCAGAACATAACTGACAAATCCCAAATCACGCATCAGATGATTCATGACAGCCGCATATGACTGGCAAACCACTTGACCTGAATCCGCCATTCCAAGGGGGATGTATATGGACTTATCATTATCTGCTTTGTTGTATTTAGCCCACTGAACTACTCGATCGTGGAGATATAACAATATCTCGGCATCCGTCATTTTTTTTGCTGTTTTCGGTAACCGCTCAATGTCCGCGAGAAAACTTTTGTAGCGGCGAATCGCATCAACATATTTATCCGGCTCTATTACAGACTGCACCTCAACTGTTCCTGATGAATAAACACCCACATCGGTGCTGAGCATACAAAAATTAGGATTTGAATAGATGGCCTCTCCGACATAATTAATCAAATCCTTTGCCTTCATACCGGCTATTTTATTCTTGTTGAATTCAAATTGGATCTGTGATTTATACTGACCTGCGACTGTATCATCTCCGTCAGCGGGTTCCTCCTCTACAGGATCGATCACCGCTTTTACACCGTCACTTCCGGAGAGTGCCGCAATGAGCTGCTCGTTCATCGTTTTTTCGACGTATTGAACTAAACTGTTATTTTCGTACTCATCGGTCTGCGGTGTAGCCGAAGCCGCTAACGCTATTATCCTGTTCGGACTGTTCACTCCTGCGAAAATACCGAGAAAAAGCACAAATGAAAATGCCAGCCCCGCTATCTTTTTTCTCACCATTTCCCAATCCCTTCTTTCTCTAAATATGTATATCTCTCAAACAAACCGCTCCGGAATTGAAACGCAAATTAAAACAGAGTTTTTTTCCGTGTCGGTGGTTTTTCATATTTTTCAGGATCCACCGGCTTGATCGTCCCAACTAATGCACGAATTGCCTTCTCTGACAGATACATGGCCGGAACCACTCCGATACCTGATGAATGAACCGCTTCTCCAAGATGATGTCCGTCCGAGGAAACGATCCACGCATATGGCGTATGCAAATGTCCATAACTGGTACGCAACCAATATGGTGTGGATTTTAACGGAATATTAGCCCTCCACTCGGTATGCTCATCCTTTGACAGAATAAAAATATAATCCCTTGTTGTCTCTGTTTTATATTCCAGAATCGAATCCCGCGAAACACTTTTTAACTCCAATGCATCACGTATGGGATGCAGCCAGACGTCGTGCAGATAGTTTCTTATAAATGCTTCCTTCCACCTGTTTGTATTGCCGAAATTAGCACTATGCATTATCTCATGGGACAACACAACACAGCCATTGTCCAAAGCCGCAATGACATCCCATTGTCTGTATCTCCCCTCGATCTGCAATACAAATGACTGCCTGACAAATTCTTCCATATCACAACAGTAACACTTTACAATACTCACCGGGTGAACCGGCATCCCTTTAGTTAATAACTGTATAAAACATCCGCATCAAGCCTGACAAATCCGTTATGCGCTGATATATACATCCGTCGTTTTCTGAAATGACCGTATGACACGGGTAATAGCAGAGAAAAACAACCCGCCTCCGTATATGATCAATAATACACTTTCCTGCTTCATGAATATAAATGCGGCTATGGCAATCAGGATACTGATAATGCCGAATATCATTTTCGCTTTCCACGACGGAGAATGGTTTTTCCTGGCCTCATCCGCCCGCAGAACATCCACCAGTCCAGAAAAAGCATATGTGGCTGCCAGATACATCAGCACATATATTTTCGGAACATTGTACATTGACGATGTAAACAGGCCTGCCTCCATCAACAGCGTGCCTATGTATAATGACGAAATGCCGCCTACCATATGAATAGCCATCGTAAAATAATAATACAGATATCCGATGCCGTATATAACAAGTGTCAAACAGAGGATGACTACCAGGAAAAGATACCCGTATTCTCCTCCCCAGATGATGAGTATTCCGCCAATCACCATCAAGATCGCAATTATAATATTTTTAATAATTCTCCATATATCCATATCGCGCTCCTCATTTGTCGGCTTCGACCGATTTTCCTGCCAGTTTACTGCCCGATTTATATATCCTGTTTGTTACCATGCTCTTCTGAGCCATTGCAGCCGAAATAAACTTCCCTAAAAACGTTCCTTCCTTGTCTTCAACAGCTGCATTACGGTATTCATCCTCATATTTTTCAACAGAGAACTCATCAATACTCTGTCCGGTCAGACTCTCTCCAAATTCTCTCCAATCATCACATGCGTCTAATCTGCGTACTGTCATTATCGATTGAATCCGTTCTCTGTGAGGCTCGACTAAATCCGTTGCATAGGTATCAAGTTTGAATTCCTCCTCCTCGCCACGCAAGTATCTCATTGCATAGACCATCTGACAAAAAGCACTGTAATATTCTGTCGGATTATCCTTTATGAATTCTTTATAATCGGCCCATGCCGGGAGATATTTGTAACGCGCAAAACTGTAATCCGGGAAATGCCCCGCGCGTCCGTGGCCGAGATTCATGATTGAATTCTCTCCGGACTGGTAAATGCTGTTTATGAAAACACCGTTGTCAAGGTCATCAAGCGCGCCCGGGAGATGCTTGAATATTACCTTTACCTCGGTTTCTACACCGTTTTCTGTTTTCAACTCATAAAAATGCCGGTTTGTATTGTTTATGACGAGCGATGGAGTCCCCGCAAAATACCGGTGCGCCCATGTGTCCGCCATGATATGCATCGCAATCCCAACCGCCTGAAGTGATTTGTCCTTTGCCAGCTCTACCGTCTCACCGACAAGTTTCCCATTCGGTCCGCAGATCAGCCGGTATTTGCTCCTGTATTTTTTAGTACCCTTGACCTCAGCATTCAGATCATAGGGCAGGAAATGAAACGAAGCCCATATCCTCGTAATGTCATGCAAACCAACCGCATCTGTCCTGGCATCCATCATCTCCAATTGGAGTTGTGTGGTTGCAGCTCCTAACGGTCCGCCTATTCTTTGTAAAAATGTTTTTGTGCATATATCAACAAACTGTGCGCTGTAGCAGATATCCATGCATTCCTCATGAGAATATCCAGCCAGCGCCGCAGCACAATATGTCGCGTAGTAATGAAAATCTAACTGCATAACAACTCCTCACTCACACACTCAGTCGTCTGACCTTTATTCCGGCTTGGATCAACTGGACATTGATCACTATTGCCGTCAACTGTACCAATATCGTAACAATAAACTGAACAATTGAATATGATGAAAAAGTAAGTATTGTCAAACCTAAAACCAATACATATATCAGTATGACAAGACCGGTAACAAAAATATAAGTAATCCGTCGTTTTCCGGTCATCACAACAGAACGCGCGCATATTCCGATATACAGGCGCAGTGCAACCTCCAGCAATACCTCGGCCACTAAAATAATATAAACCACTTCCACGCCTAAATCCGGAACTTCCTTCGCGATATCCTCTATCTCTCTCCTCATCATTGTCATATAAATACAGAATTGAAGCACAGCCCATACCGCGAGAACCATTATTCCTGTTCCCGAAATATATAACTTGTCTTTGTATTTACGTAACAGTCTGTTTCTCTCCTGATCGTCCACGGCAACCTCCTGACAAATACTAACAAATGAGCACTCCAAGGGCAATCCTGAAGTGCTCATAGTATCATACATTATTGATTAATGTGACGCAAGTGTGTTCTTCGCATGTGAAAGCAATGACAGGTACAAAAGGTACTGAACAATGGATAGAATAAGAACCATTATTCCGATAACCAAAACCAAAAATGCTGCCAGGCTTTCCCTGAAGAGCAAGAGGGCAATATTGGCAATCAATCTGAGAATGATCACAGTCATGATAATTCCAAGAAGCTTTCCTGCCTTCTCCTGAAGTCCCATATCATTCAATTTTGCACCGATCATACCGATACCACCGATAATTAAAAATGTAGCAAGAAGCTCTGCGACGCTTCCGATTACTCTTCCGAGATTGCCGAGAAAAACACTCTCAGGGAACACTACTGTGAAAACTCCGCTGGCCAAAGTCATCAATAACCCGAAAATGACTACATAAAGTGCTGTCCTG
>JAGABX010000095.1 GCA_017614395.1 Eubacterium sp. | reverse complement strand
AGCAAGTCAACGCCGCGGATGCCGAAAATACGGCACCTGCGGCGTTATTGTACTAAAAAGACTGTCAAAGACGGGCGTAACCGAACGTAACTCTCTGCAGCCGTAAAAGCACAGATCCCCGATGCTGTTTACAGTATCCGGCAAAACAACCTCTGTGATATAATCTCCAGATAAAGCCCGCACCTCACCCTGGCATATGGCTTTTTCAAGTTCATCTGTATCACAATTCACGTCTGTTGTCTGATCATGCAGTTCTCTCGCGGAAAAACAGTATTCACCAAGTCCGACGACCGGCAGACCGTCAATAACAGACGGCACATTGACTACGGGATTGTCACCGAATAATCTCGTCAGAACGGCGCTACCGTCCTTTTTTTCATATCGAATAAACATAGGTTTATAATACAACAGATCGATGATTTTGGCAAGATATGTTTTTTATCGAGTACGAGGATAACATATTTAGATTACATCCGGATGTTGTTTCTGCTGTCGCTCTTGACAACACTCGGAAAATGTGTGATTATATCAGCATGGCAAATGTAAAATGATTAAACAAGGAGTCAACGATGAATCTTAATGACACTCTGATGATAGGCTCAGTCATAATTCCGGGACGGGTATGCCTCGCTCCGATGGCAGGCGTGAGTGATTCGCCGTATCGTCAGCTCTGCCGTGAACAGGGCGCCGCGCTTGTTTGCTCGGAGATGGTCAGCGCGAAGGGGATTTACTATAATAATAAAAACACGGAACAACTGCTCTCCATAGATGAATCAGAACGTCCGGTTTCATTACAGCTGTTTGGTTCGGATCCGAAAATTGTATCCGAAATGGCCAAACGCATTGAAGAACTCCCATTCGACATTCTGGATATCAACATGGGCTGCCCCGTTCCCAAAGTCGTGAAAAACGGCGAGGGATCTGCAATGCTGAAAAACATTCCTCTCGCTGCGAGAGTTTTGGCCGCGACAGTAAACTCAATCAAAAAACCTGTAACCGTCAAAATCAGAAAAGGATTTCAGAGCGGCGAAGAACAGGGGCTTGAACTTGCTCACATCGCGGAGGAATCCGGCGTAGCAGCCGTAATTGTTCACGGACGCACACGAGAGGAATACTATCACGGCAGGGCGGATTGGGATTTCATTCGACGTGTTAAGGAATCACTCTCCGTCCCGGTTTTCGGAAATGGGGATGTGTTTTCATTAGAGGACGCAGAGAAAATGATAGAAGATACCAAATGCGACGGAGTTATGATTGGGCGCGCTGCCAAGGGCAATCCATGGGTGTTTTCCGGTCGAAAGCCCACAAAAAACGAAATCAGGGATATGATTCTGAGACACACACGCATGGAAATAGACTTTTTATCATCCATGTCACCGGAGCAACAGGATTATGACCGGCAATTCAAAAACAGTCCCGAAAACCGTGCGCTACGCATAATGAGAACGCATATCGCATGGTACACAGCCGGAATTCCGGGAGGGGTGACTCTCCGCAGGCAGGTAAATTCACTGACCACTTACAAACAATTAGAAGAACTGATGGAAAAATTCTGAAACCGAAAGATTTTATAACCGAGTGTTTTTGAAACATGATTTTTACTTGCGTTTTTTGGGAAAAAGTGTTAAAATTATTCTGTTGATCAGGAACAAACAAGACCTAATGCTCTTTTTTATTAACCGGTCACAACTGAAACGAAAGGAAACAAATCCATGGAGATAAAAAAAATTGCCCACCGCGGCTTGAGCGCGTGGGCACCGGAGAACACGGAAATATCATTCCGTCTGGCAACAGAATGTGATTGCTACGGGATAGAGTGTGATATCTGGCGTACATTGGACGGAACCTTTTTGATCTCACATGATAATTCATTAAAACGTATGTGCGGTGTCCGTAAATATATCACGGAATGCCGGTATGAGGAATTAAAGGACATTACAGTTAATTCGGGAAATTTAGTCGAGGAATCACCTACGCAACACATATGTACCCTGAAAAGGTATTTGAGTGTTGTATCCAAATCCGACAAAATGGCCGTGATTGAGATAAAGGAAGAACTGGAAAACCGTGAGTTACAATTCCTTCTCGATATCATCAGATCATACAGGATGTATGACCGCACCATACTGATCAGTTCTATGGCTAAATCCGTCCTTCGTCTCCGTCACGACTTATGTTTTCCAAAGGAGAGGCTCCAATACGTGCATGGCGCCAGATCCCGTGATGCATATGTCCCCGTTAACGACGATCTCATATCACGCCTGATTCGACACGAGATAGGACTTGACAGCAGGTTTACATTGTTACATGAAAATGACGTAGATCGTATGCATGATGAGGGTTTGACCGTCAATGTCTGGACCGTCAATACGGAAAAGGACTATTTACATGTGACCGAGGAGCTCGGCGTAGACATGGTAACAATGAACGATGTAAGATAAACATACAGATTCATGACAGGCATTAATAATTGTAAATATTTTTTATTAATATAAAGGAGGAATCAATCTTATGGAAAGTCTTAAACAATTAAAATGGAGCATTATCATACTGGGTGTGATGTATGTGGTTTTGGGCGTCATACTAATCATGTTTCCCGCCCAGACACAAAAACTGATTTCATATGTTCTCGCGATTTCATTAATTGTGATCGGAATAGTAAATCTGATTCAGTACATGAAAACCGACATTGCAGTCGTTGTCCATAACTATGATCTGGTTTTTGGTTTTTCCGGAATTATCGGCGGAATTCTGATCATAATTAATGTAGAAAAATTTGCTACGCTGATTCTGATAATACTAGGGTTCATGGTATTGATCAGCGGAATCCTGAAACTGCAGAGCTCGGTCAACCTGATGCGTCTGAAATCGGAATCCTGGCATATTCCTTTTGCTCTGGCGCTGATTAATATAGTTTACGGAATAATCATGTTGATCAATCCTTTTGGCGAAGGGCTGTTTTTCTTCCTTTTGGGAATTGCTTTTGTATTCAGCGGAATCACGGATATCATCGTCACGATCATGGTATCAATGCGTCTGAAAAAAGTAACTGATATGATCATGGGTCCAAACCCGAATGCAGGTGCGGCAGGCGGACCGGCCGGTCCCGGCGCACAATAATACATATTCAAAAAATAATTAGAGGAGGGAAATCCCTCCTCTTTTTTTATTCATACCTCAGAGCCTCGATCGGATCCATTCGGGCCGCTTTGTTGGCAGGGTAAAAACCGAAAAACATCCCGATTACCATGGAAAAAGCGACCGAGCCGATTATTGCAGCCACCGGTGCCGATGCGGTATAACCCATAACCGAAGCAGCAACGGCACCGAGTCCGAATCCAAGCAGAATTCCGAGAATTCCGCCGATCAGACAGAGTATCATCGCCTCAATGATAAACTGAAGGCGTATGGATGAGTTTTTTGCTCCGAGAGCCTTGCGTGTACCGATCTCACGAGTTCGCTCCGTGATGGATACAAGCATAATATTCATGACACCTATTCCGCCGACGAGCAAAGATATACCGGCTATGAACGCTATGGCGATTGTCACGGTTCCTATGGTCTCGCTCATTGATTCCGTCATTGAACTCATGGTAGTGGTAGATATCTTGTAATCCTCATTTGTTTTATAAAATTCATTGTTCATATAGTTTTTGATAGTGTCGGCAAAGGTCGTTACATCTGTTACTGTCTCTGTTGTAACAACCGTAAACTGCTGATAGCCATCGTCACTATGCAACTTTTCCTTGCCGGTCGTAATAGGGATGTAGGCCTCAGTTTCCGTGTCTTCATCCGATTCAGATGTGAAATTCGAGGAATCCTCCTTATACTCATAAACACCGACTATATAAAAAGAATAATAAAGATTATTCACCTGAACCAGAATCCTGTTTCCCAACACCGAATCATAAGTTGTGCCATCACCATACAGATTGTCTATCATTTTATCGGAAACCATAATGACAGCCTTTGAACCGTTTACGTCCTCCTCGGTCAGGTAACGTCCGGCTAACAGATCAACCGAATTCGCATCATAATAACCTTTGTTAATTCCGTTAACGGAAATATTGGCAGAACCTGTCTCAGATGATACCGTTGTACTGCCGACATTCTCTGAAATCGCCACAGATGATATCTGTGCAGGATAACTGTTTTTTAACTCTGCTATCATCTCGTCGGTAAGCCTGTCGTCCTCATCCAGCGAAGCCTGACGCCCGGACAGACCGAACCTCATCCCGTTTTCTTTTGTTATTTGCTGCTCAGATTGCCTGCGTACGCCCACTGTTATATTGTTGGCGCCGAGATTTGCAAAAGTACTTGTGATCGAGGTGGTGAGAGACGTGGAAACAGTCATAATCGCAATCACGGATCCGATTCCGATGATGATCCCGAGCATAGTGAGGACAGATCGCATTTTGTTTCCTAATATCCCCGACAATGCCAATTTGATATTCTCCCATATCAGCATGGATTCGCCCCTCCTTAACTCATTAACTCATCGAATTCTCTCGCCACTGCCGGCACGCTCATCCACGACATTTCCATCGCTCAACTGCACTATACGATCAGTCTCCTCCGCCAACTCCGATGAGTGGGTGATGAGCACTATGGTTTTCCCCTGCTCCTCATGAAGCTTGTGAAAGATATCCATGATCAGATGTCCCGTCACGGAATCAAGCGCACCGGTCGGCTCATCAGCGAGAATAATTGCGGGGTCGTTAGCCACCGCCCGCGCGATTGCCACGCGCTGTTTCTGTCCGCCGGACAATTCATCCGGTTTATGCGTCATGCGGTCCTCCATGCCTACCAGCTGCAACAGTTCACGGGCGCGCTCACTGCGCTCACGTTTTGACCGTCCTGCATAAAGCATGGGCAATTCAACATTTGAAAGGGCCGTAGTCCGCGCAATCAGATTATATGTCTGGAACACAAACCCTATCTCACGATTTCTGATCTCTGAGAGCTTTTTATCCTTCGCGGACGTAACCACTACATCCCTCAGCATATATGACCCCTCTGTCGGACGATCAAGCGCGCCTATAATATTCATCAGCGTTGATTTTCCGGAGCCTGACTCACCGACCACCGATACGAACTCTCCCTCCCGTACCTGCAGATCAATTCCGTGCAGAACCTCCAGTTCATTCGGGTGTCCGATAAAAAAGCGCTTGGTTATCCCATTTAAGTCGATTATATTTTTCTCTGTATCCGAGGAAGTCTCGTTGTCCATCGGATTGTTATTCATTTTGTCCGGATTCATTTGCCTCCCTCTCAGATAAAACTATCGTTAATCCCATCACGTTCTGTTACTCAGCCCGGAGGCGCTCCGGGAAAACTTCCGCCGCCACCGGAGAACCCGCTCGGCGGACCACCGCTGCCGGAAAAACCTCCGCCGGGGAAATCACCGCCCGGACCGCCACCGAACAAATCGAACCCTCCGTTGTCCGAATCTCCGGAGGAATCGCTCGAAGTTGTCGCATCTGTCGGAATTATAACGGACATTCCGTCAGATAATCCATCCGAGGAAACCTCTACATAATAATCACTTTCCATCCCCTTATTAACAACGACTTCCTTGCGTCCGGACGAATCCATAACATAAATAACATCTTCGTTATTATCATTTGTATGGATTGCATCATACGGAACAGCAAATACATCGGCTGCTTCGTTTATAACAATACTGCATTTAGCTGTCATTCCCGAACGGATTTTTGCATCTGTTCCCTTCAATGCTATTTTTATTTCATATCCGCTTGTCGAGGAGGAATTACCTCCCATCGAACTGCCTGCCATGTTACCGTTTCCGACTGATGACCCGCTGTTTAATGTAGTTGATCCCGTTGTAGGGGCTACAAATGTTATCTCACCTTCAATTTCCGTATCTCCCGTTGCGTCTGTCAGAATAACCACTCGCTGTCCTTTTTCTATTTTTGTGATATCATATTCATCCACGGTTGTAACAACCTGGAACTGTGTCAGGTCGCTGATCTCTACCGCATCCCCTCCGTTGTATACAGAGCCGGCCTCAACTCCGAGCGCGGTGACAGTGCCGTCCATGGTTGCATTTATTGCTGCTGATTTCAATGTATCCTTTGCGTTCTGAACAGACTGCTTTGCCTGTCTGAGTGTTCTCTTATTATTGTTCTGCACCTGAGTCACGGACTGCTGTGCCTGTTTGATCGACTGCAGATTCTGCCGGTTGGCCGACTCCAGATTCTCCTTTGCCTGCTTCAGCGCGGCTTCGGCCTCTGCAACTGTCATATTATCGGATATAACTACATCCGATCCCTGAGACACTCCACCCGATTCACCCGAACTTCCGTTACCTGCCGAACCCGTCCCCGGATCCGAACCGATGTCATTTCCGGGACCTGCGCTGTCAAAACCATTGCCGTTTCCCGGATCTGCTTTGGCTGATGCCCCTGCATTTTTTTTTGCTCTTTTTTTTGCTTTTTTTAATGCTTTTTCTGCCTCGCGGACAACTTTTTCAAGGCGAGCCTTGTCACTGGCGTAGTTGGATCTGGCATTTGATAACTGCTGATATGCCTGTGACAGTTCAGAAGATGTCTGCGAAACGGTATCGCTGTACTCGGTTTCAGCCTCCTTCACCGCCTGTTTCAACTCAGACTTATCAAAAGTCACCAGTTCCTGCCCCTTTATCACGGTATCACCTATCTCAACAAGAACTTTTTTTACGGTGACATTCGCCACATCTGCCGAAACGGTTACCGTGGATGAGCTCTCAATCGTTCCGGTTGCACTGACCGAATCCGTCAGATCCATCCTGGTCAGCTGAACAGTACTGATCTGCGGAACCTGTGCTTTTCCTTCATTACTGTTTTTAAAAAATTTCGGAACAAAAATGACTCCGCATACAGCAAGAATAACCAGAATGATCAGAAAAACAATGAGTTTTGCATGTCGTTTGAGCATAAACAACTCCCTCCAATTACGATTATATGAGACCATAATAATCCCGTTTCCTTAAACATACCTAAAATCGTAATGAAAAAATGTGAACACTATATGTACAAAATAAAAAAAATCTGTGCACAATTACACAGATTTCAGTTAAACATGATTTACTGAATAATAATGAATAAAAAGCGAAACTACAGGAATACAACTGATTAATCCGATTGCCGCTACCGGTTTATGCCCTCCCACATCCGAAGCGCCCTGGCGTGTGACTTCACATCATGTACCCGAATCATGCTGCATCCATGCATAACGGAATACAAAGCAACTGCGATATTGCCCTCTTCCCTCTCCTGAACCGGAACTCCGAGAGTATTGCCAACCACACGTTTCCTTGATGCGGCCATCAGAACCGGGTAACCCAAACCGGCTATTCTGTTGATGTTTCGAATCACACAAATATCCTGTGCGTAGTTTTTATTAAATCCCACTCCGGGATCAAGAATTATTTTTTCGGCAGGCACTCCCGATTTTTTCGCTGTTTCTACAGATTCCTTCAGTTCCTCACACACACCTTCAATGTAGAATTTCTCCTGAACTTCATTCATTTCACCGCATGAATATTCAGAAGTATCTCCCGCCATGCTGTCATTATGCTCACCCGATTTACAGTCATCCGCAGAAACACCTGATTTCAAATCGGATGAAGCAAGAATTCTCCCGGAATTATGAATTATAATTAAATCTGTGCCCGTTTCCTCTGCTAACTCAGCCAGCCTGACATCCTTTTTCAATCCGCTGATGTCATTGATCATAGTTGCGCCCGCCTCTATCGCTGCTGCTGCAACCTCATATTTTGTCGTATCTATGGATATTTTTATTGTAGAATTTTGCGTCCTGATCCCCGATATCACCGGGACAACGCGCTCTTTCTCCTCCATGGCGCTAACCGGCTCATACCCCGGCCTCGTCGACTCTCCGCCGACATCAATAATATCAGCCCCATCCGAAATCATTTCCATGGCCCTCGAAACAGCCCTGTCAGTATCAATATACATCCCACCGTCTGAAAACGAATCCGATGTAACATTCAGTATCCCCATGATCGATACTTTATTATTTTGATTTCTCATAAATGATCCTCAGCCCTTGGAGCGTCAGGCTCCTGTCATAGACATCTATCTTGTCGGTACTGTCGGCAATCACCCGTCCTAATCCTCCGGTCGCGACTACCTTCGCATCCAATCCTGATTCCTCTCTGAAATGGTCGATGATGTATTCCGTCTGTCCGATACACCCGTAAACCAAGCCTGCCTGCATGCTCGGTATAGTTGATTTTGCAAGTATTGACTCCGGTTTTTCTATCTCTATTTCCGGCAGTTTAGCCGCCCCGCTCCATAATGCCTTTGCAGCAGTTCGCAACCCCGGCGCCGTGACACCGGCAATAAAGGAACCATCCTCAGTCACAAGGTCATATGTCGTCGCGGTTCCGAAATCTATAACAATAACCGGGCCACCGTATAAATAAAAAGCGCCCGCAGCATCCACTACCCGGTCTGCGCCTACTTCTACCGGATTTGGAAGCGCTATCCTGATACCTGATTTTGTTCCGTTCCCGATAAAAATCGGATCACAATGCAGATATTTGTATATACCGCTGCTCAATGAATAGTTCACCTTCGGAACAACAGAGGATATTATAACATCCTCTACATCATCAGCAGAAACATTCTGATGAGAAAGCTGCTCCATTATTGACGCCCCGAACTCATCGGAAGTTCTGGGAAGATTGGTCGTCAGCCGAAACTCATGCTTGATATCCTTCCCGTCAATCAGACCGATCGTTATATTCGTATTTCCAACATCAATAGCTAATAGCATTTCATTATCCCTCACAAAAAGAATGTCTGATAGTATTCCTCTAAATCCTCCAGCAATTCCTTATATTTTTCCTGATACTGCTTTATCTTTAAAAACGCGCCGATCTCATCATAAGCAACATCATTCTCTGTCGCAGTTGTTGAGAAATACAGATTGCCGTCATCATCATATGACAGAGTCAAAATGCCGCCAATATCCTCCGTATAAAGCACCATCAATGCCTGCAGCTCATCCTTTACCTGTTTTGGCAGGGTGTCCGCAAATCTCGGATTTAAAAAGTATTTCTGCTCATATTTACTGCTCGCGCAGAGCACCTGTTCATCAGTCATATTCTATCGCCTCACATCCTCACGGTTGGTCCATCCCTCCGAATCAATCGCGCCCGCTTTATAACTATCATCTCCCCGATACTTCATCGGTACATAATGCTTGTGATGTCCGACTGCCTTGTATGCGGGACGAATGATCCGACCGGCATTAACCAATTCCTCGATACGATGCGCGCTCCATCCCGCAATTCGCGCGATCGCAAACAACGGCGTATACAGTTCATGCGGAATATCCAGCATACTGTAAACCAATCCGCTGTAAAAATCGACATTGGCGGAAACACCCTTGTATATATGTCTTTGATCTCCGATCACCAGCGGTGCCAGTCTCTCAACATTTTTATAGAGGGTAAATTCCTTCATCATGTCTTTTTCTTCGGCAAGTTTTTCAACAAAACGTCGAAATGTCCTGGCTCTAGGATCAGACAGCGAATAAACCGCATGTCCCATTCCATATATCAGCCCTGAGCGATCAAACACCTGATGATTCAGCAATGCAGTCAGGTATGTTTTAATCTCATCCTCGTCATTCCAGTCCTTTATCCAGTGTTTCATGTCCTCAAACATCTGTGAAACCTTGACATTCGCGCCACCGTGACGGGGGCCCTTCAAACTCCCGAGCGCCGCCGCGATAGCAGCATAGGTATCAGTTCCGGATGACGTTACTACATGATCCGTAAATGTAGAGTTATTACCTCCGCCATGTTCCGCATGCAACACCAATGCCAGATCCAGAATCTTTGCCTCTAACGGCGTAAATTTCGAATCCGGTCTGAGCATATGCAGTATATTCTCAGCGGTTGAATAATCCTCTCTCGGCGGATGTAAAAAGAAACTCGTACCCTCATGAAAATATCTGGTCGTCTGGTATCCGTAAACAGAGAACATCGGAAAAAGCGCCACTAATTCAAGACATTGCCTCAGGACATTTCTGATTGATGTGTTATCGGCCTGATCATCATATGCATACAGCGTCAGCACTGACCTGGCCAGTGTATTCATCAGATCGGAACTCGGCGCTTTCATGATGATGTCACGAACAAAACTCATCGGGAGGCTTTTTCTGTAGTACGACAGCATATCCTCCAGACCGTCTAATTCCTCCTCAGTCGGTAGTTCCCCAAACAGGAGCAGATAAACAACCTCCTCAAACCCGAATCTTTTTTCCGTCAAAAATCCATCAACGATTTCCTCGATATTGATTCCCTGGTAATAGAGTTCACCGTCGCAGGGAACCGGCTCACGATCCACCACAGTGTATGCAACTATCTCGGATATTTCAGTCAGACCGGTCAGAACGCCCCGCCCATCCAAGTCGCGCAGTCCCCTTTTTACTTCATATTTATCAAAAAGTGATGAATCAATGGTCGCCGTCGCCTCGCTGACAGAAGCCATCTTCCGCAGCCAGTCCTGCCGGTAATCATCATCCATTCTTTTTTCTACGTCAACTTCCACGTTTTTTATTTCATTCTCACCCATATTTCTCCTCTCCCTAAAGCACATGAATCGTTTTCAGAGAATTCTATAATGTTAGATCCATCACCGCCTTGATGGTATGCATCCTGTTTTCCGCCTCTCTGAAAACTGTATCCGCATGCGCTTCGAATACGGCATCCGTAACCTCCAATTCTTTCAGTCCGAACTGCTCATATACTTTTTTCCCTATGGTTGTTTTCAGATCATGAAACGCCGGAAGGCAATGCATGAAAATTGCATTCTCACTTGCATTTTTCATGGCGGCCTCATTTACCTGATATGGTGAAAGAGCCTCTATTCTCTCCTTCCAAACCTCCTCAGGTTCACCCATGGAAACCCAGACATCCGTATACAGGACATCAGCATCTCTCGTACCCGCTGATACATCCTCTGTCAGGGTAATGCTTCCGCCGCTGGCCGCCGCATACTCCTCACACTCACGTACCAGCTTCGGATTCGGGAAATAATCCCTGGTTGTACATGCAGTAAAATGCATCCCCATTTTTGCGGAAGCTATCATGAGCGAATTGCCCATATTGTAACGGGCATCACCCATATAAGTCAGTCTGATCCCCTCAATATGTCCGAAAGCCTCCTCAATGGTTAACAGATCTGCTAACATCTGAGTCGGATGATACTCATTTGTCAGCCCATTCCATACAGGCACATCCGCATACTGTGCCAATTCCTCAACTATATCCTGACCGTAACCACGGTACTCAATACCGTCAAACATTCTGGAAAGCACACGCGCCGTGTCAGCAATGCTCTCCTTTTTCCCTATCTGCGAACCGGCAGGATCCAGGTATGTTACGCCAACGCCCAGATCATGTCCTGCAACCTCAAATGAGCACCTTGTCCTCGTGCTGGTTTTTTCAAAAATCAAAGCAATGTTTTTGCCTTCATGATTACGATGCACAATCCCGTTTTTTTTCATTTCTTTTAACAGTCTGGCGCGGTCTAGCATAAAACGGATTTCATCCGGTGTAAAGTCCTTTAACGTCAAAAAATCCCTGCCTTTTAAGTCCATAAATAAACCTCCGATATTATTATTTATTCAGTTGTTTTTCTCCTGACCTCATACATTAACAACGCAGCTGATACAGCAGCATTTAACGACTCAAGCTCTCCCGACATCGGAATGCGCACTCGTTCATCACAAAGCTCCGTAACCTCCGACGACAGCCCCGAAGCCTCATTGCCTATCAGTATT
>JAGABX010000094.1 GCA_017614395.1 Eubacterium sp. | reverse complement strand
GCATCGGTGTACAATGCTTTTAAGGATGTGAACACATCCGGTGACGGCAAAGTGCCCGCGCCGCGCAGTGAAGGAGGCAAGTGCGGCGCAGTTTTGGCGGCGGAGAAGCTGATCCGCGAGCTGGGAGTCGGAGATCCGGTAGTCTTTGATGAGGCATTTCAGGCTCAGTACGGGTCACTGAAGTGCGGAGAACTGATGGCAAGAAACGGCCGTCAGTGCAATGAGTATGTCGGTTTTGCTGCGGCAAAGGTCGATGAGTTGAGGGGATGAGCATGGATAGTCATAAGGAAAAAGCGTTAGAATACTTTTCAGACAAGTATCATTGTTCACAGGCTGTGCTGGCGGCCTATGCGAAGGAGTGCGGGATTTCAGAGGAGCAGGCACTTAAACTCGGCTCTTGTTTTGGCAGTGGAATGAGGAAAGGTGAGGTCTGTGGAGCATGTACCGGGGCTCTGATGGTTTTAGGACTATTGTACGGACAGAGCAAAAAGGCAGATCCGGAAGAAAGACAACGGGCGGATAAAGTCAATGACCTAATGACAGATCAATTCAAAGAAGCAAATGGCTCGTACATATGTAACGAGCTCCTGGGGTGCGATGTCAGGACTTCGGAGGGTAAACAGTACGCCCTCGATAATAATCTGTTCACTGAGTTCTGCCCCAAGATGGTTGCAAGTGCCGTAGAGATTCTTGATGGAATCATAGAGGAGATGAAGGGGTAGACATGTTTGGGAAGAAGAGCTTTTAGGAGGCCGTGCAAGATTTAACCACTGAAAAATCGTACAATTAAATATAGATTTACTGCAAGCGGACAACCAACGAACAAATCCTGATTTGATAAATTACTCCTTCTTATCCTTGTCCTTCCTGTCGTTGAACACTTCTACCGACTGGGCGAGGATGTCAGCGTAGGCATCGGAGTAGTAGTTGTAGGTCGTCGAGACATCGGAGTGTCCCAGGAGTTTTGATACTAAAATTTCACCTCATGCTTGACATTTCACTTGCTATATGATATCATACTACTGCTTATGAAACAATTCGAGGTGTGGCTAAGTTTGGTATAGCGCCGCGTTCGGGACGCGGAGGTCGCAGGTTCAAATCCTGTCACCTCGACGAGAACCCGCATCTGTAATATTTGCAGGTGCGGTTTTTTTATCAGTAATCAGATTCAGCGTAAACCTGATTAGTTAGGTGGGAACGATATTTTAATACTCGTGTGGTAAAAAATAATAAGGGGGATATTCATTATGAAAAACCTGAGTTTGAGATTCAAAATCGGTATAATTGTTATACCGCTGGTTTTGGCTTTGATTGCCAGTACCGTCGTAGGCATCATCCGAATGAAGCAGATTGAGGATGAGACCTCGGAAATCTATTATGATGTTCTGTTCAATGTGACGGACAACGTGATCAATGCGGACAGGGATTTTTACCAGGCGTTGGTCGCGCATCTGGAATTTACTTATAATAAGAATGCTTCTCCGGAGGAACTGCAGGGCTATGCTGCTGACGTTGCGGAAAATGCGCAGCAGACATATGACCGCGTACATGAGGCTTTGAATATAGCTGCATCCGAGGAAACATTGGCGGCTATGTCCAAGGATGGTAAAAACTTTGCTCAGTTGGGAGAGGATTTCGATGTACATTTCAATAATGTCAAGGCTGAGCTTTCAAAAACTGACGGTGCGCCGGATGAGAGCTTAATCAATGAGGAATTCAGCACCGCGAGAGAAGATATCAACTTGATGGGCGAATTGGTTGAGGAATGGGCTGAGCAGGAACATAACGATCTTTCAGACAGCATTTTACAATCCATCATTCTCCTGTCAATTATTTTCGGCGTGATCGCTATTGTTATAATCGTGTTCGCGCTGATCGTCGTAAACATGATAACCAAGGGAATTCGCGAGGCGACAAACGGTCTCGATGAGATTGCGCAGGGCCACCTCGATGTGGATATCGACATCAGCAATGCCGGACGTGACGAGGTCGGAACGATTAAAAAGGCGACATACAATCTGTCGGAGCGTTTGATCGACATCATTTCCAAAACAAAGAACATGTCTGCAGACCTGACAGAGTCCGGGGCGGATCTGGCGGAATCGGCAGGACAGGCCACCAGCGCTTCCAACCAGGTTTCTGAGGCGGTCAACGACATTTCAGAGGGGGCTGTTTCCCAGTCTGAGAGCGTGCAGACAGCATCTAACCGGACCGATACGATCGGCGAGGACATCGAGATGATCAACACCGGCATGGGACAACTGAACGAGTACTCGGAACACATGAAGCAATCATGCGACACAGCTATGAAAACGCTTGCTTCTCTCATTGCCTCAAATACGGATGTTTCTAAATCCGTGCGTGACATCGGTGAAACTATCAACGCGACCAATGAGTCCGTACAGAACATATCCCAGTTCTCCGATGCTATTATGGACATAGCATCCCAGACGAATCTTCTGTCATTGAATGCCTCCATTGAGGCGGCGCGCGCCGGCGAGTCAGGGCGTGGATTTGCGGTCGTTGCAGACGAGATCAGACAGCTTGCCGACCAGTCCCGCGAGAGCGCAGACGAGATCAAGGCTATAATCGACACCCTGTTGACTGAGACTGAGGCTTCCGTCGGCGTCATGGATGAGCTTAACCGCAGCATCACCACGCAGGGTGAACAGATCACATCGACACAACGTGATATGGAAGGCATGACGGATGATGTGACACATGTGTTCGAGAGTGCAGAGCAGATCAGAGAACGCGTAGAGGATCTCAACCGGGAAAAATCCGGACTGGTGGAAATCATCCAGGATCTGTCTGCCGTATCCGAGGAAAATGCGGCATCCTCCGAGCAGACATCTGCATCAATGGAGGAGTTGAATGCAACATTCACCACGATCAGCGAGTCGGCCGACGGGCTGCGCAAACTGGCGGGCGATATGGATGAGACGATTTCGTTCTTCAATATCTGATGAATCTTTATATTGGAAAAAGTTTGAGAGGTGGTTTCGGCCGCCTCTCTTTTTCTGTAAAAGCACTATGATTTTGCGTTACCATTCACGCCATGACCACATCCCCTGATTCGTGTGAATCTGCGAATGCGGCCAATTGCAAAGCAGAAACATAGGTAATATTTTTTAAAATTATGTAACTATTTACTTGACAAACTCCTAAAAATAGTGTATAATAT
>JAGABX010000093.1 GCA_017614395.1 Eubacterium sp. | reverse complement strand
CCGGTGGCAGGTGAATAATAAATAAGGAGGAAAACAAAATGATGACAGCAGAGCGTAAAAAGGAAATCATTGCTGCCTACGGTCGTACACCGAATGATACGGGTTCACCGGAGGTACAGGTAGCGCTACTCACAGAGCGCATCAACACGCTTACCGAACATCTCAAGGAGAACAAAAAGGATCACCACTCACGTCGCGGTCTCCTGAAAATGGTCGGAAAGAGACGCGGACTTCTTGATTATCTGATGAAGACTGATTTGGAAGGTTATCGCGCACTCATCGAGAAGCTTGGCTTGAGAAAGTGATTTGTATTGCGGGTAATGGGGTTGGATTTTTATCTTCCCATTACCCGTTTGTTGTTTTATCGACAACGGTTTCGAAATTGGAGGGGGTTGCCTATGGCAGAGGGAAAACGAGACAGGGCGCAATGCATGGTCTGTCGTGGAGACCGGCTACTGATGATTGAACACCGTATGCGTGGGCGTGACTTTTTCAATCTCCCGGGAGGCGGGGTTGAGGAGGGGGAAACCCCGGAACAGGCAGCACTTCGCGAACTGAGGGAAGAAGCGTTAGTTGACGGGAAAATAATGAGACCGCTGGCGCGTGAGTATAAACCGGACGGAGTGAGTCGCGTTTTTACTTTTTTGGTTGAGATTCCCGATGATGTAGAGCCACAGGTGGGTTCGGATCCGGAACTGCCGCCCGAGGAACAATCAATAGTCGGATTGGTGTGGAAATCATTAAGTGAGATACCTGAGAGAGACAGAGCGTACCTGTTTGGCGCGGGTTTGATGCGTGTGCCTGTTTTTCATGATTTGGTTCTCACCTGGGGGGATGACGAGTATTCATATCCGGGAGAGGATTAATGTGATATAAATAATGTTATAAATATATGTTGATTTTTTTGTTCTAATCATGTATAATATCATAAGTTCGAGATAAGGGAGGAAAAACAAAAATGTACAAAACTTACAGTATGGAGCTTGCAGGACGGACACTGACCGTGGAGATCGGTCGTATGGCAGCTCAGGCAAACGGCGCGGCTTATATGCGTTACGGAAACACGGTCGTGCTTTCAACGGCAACGGCTTCCGAAAAGCCGAGAGAAGGGATTGACTTTTTCCCGTTAAGTGTGGAATATAGTGAAAAAATGTATTCAGTGGGCAAAATACCCGGAGGATTTACACGTCGTGAGGGGAAACCGTCTGACAATGCAATCTTGACAGATCGTGTTATAGATCGTCCTATGCGTCCGCTTTTTCCGAAAGATTACCGCAATGATGTAACATTGGAAAACCTGGTATTGAATGTTGATCAGGACTGTGCGCCGGAACTGTTAGCCATGCTTGGTTCGGCTTTGGCCACATCTGTTTCCGATATTCCTTTTGACGGACCTATTGCTGCTACGCAGGTTGGTCTCGTTGACGGAGAACTCGTTTATAATCCGACAGCGGCTCAGAGAGAGGTTTCGGATATGGCTCTGACAGTTGCTTCTACCAGAGACAAGGTTATCATGATTGAGGCCGGAGCAAACGAGGTTCCTGAGGCGAAAATGATTGAGGCAATTTACGGCGCTCATGACCTGAACGGTGAGGTTATTAAGTTTTTCGACACCATCGTTGCCGAGTGCGGCAAGGAAAAACATGAATACATCCATTTTGATTTTCCGGGTGACATGTTCCAGGATATGGTTGATTTTATCACGCCGGAGGCTATGGAGAAAGCTGTATTTACCGATGTTAAGCAGGATCGTGAGGCAAATATCCGTGAGATAAAGGATCGGTTAGAGGAACGGTATGCGCCTGAGCATGAGGACTGGCTGCCGTATATAGATGAGGCGGTTTATCAGTTCCAGAAAAAGACAGTCCGCAAGATGATCCTCAAGGATCAGAAACGTCCTGACGGACGTGATATCAAGCAGATACGTCCTTTGTCCGCAGAGGTAGATATTCTGCCGACAGTTCATGGTTCCGGACTGTTCAAGAGAGGTCAGACCCAGGTTCTGAATATCACAACTTTGGCTCCGCTGTCGGAGAAGCAGCGTATAGATGGCTTGGATCTCGCAAAAACGCACAAACGATATATTCATCATTATAATTTCCCGTCATGGTCGGTTGGTGAGACACGTCCTTCACGTGGTCCGGGACGCCGTGAGATCGGTCATGGTGCATTGGCAGAGAGAGCATTGCTCCCGGTTATTCCGTCTGAGGCAGAATTTCCGTATACAATTCGTACGGTTTCAGAGATTTTGGAATCAAACGGTTCTACCTCGCAGGGGTCGATCTGTGCATCTACATTGTCGCTGATGGCTGCAGGTGTTCCGATCAAGGCTCCGGTTGCCGGCATTTCCGTAGGACTCGTTACGGGAGAGACTGATGATGATTATCTGATCCTGACTGATATCCAGGGGTTAGAGGATTTCTTCGGTGATATGGACTTCAAGGTGGCAGGTACTCACAAGGGAATTACTGCAATCCAGATGGATATCAAGATTCATGGTTTGACAAGGCAGATTGTTGAGCAGGCGATTGAACGTACCAGAGAGGCTCGCATTTATATTCTTGATGAGATTATGAAGCCTGCGATTGCTGAGCCGAGACCTGAGGTTAATGAATTTGCACCGAAGATCGTCCAGATTCAGATTGATCCGCAGAAGATAGGTGATGTTGTAGGTCAGAGGGGAAAAACCATCAATACACTTATAGAGCGTACCGGTGTCAAGATTGATATTGATGATGACGGCGCTGTTTCTGTTTGCGGCACGGATAAGGCTGCTATGGAGGAGGCAATTCGCCTGATCAACATTATAGTAACTGATTTTGAAAAAGGTCAGATTTTTACCGGAAAAGTTGTCAGCATCAAGGAGTTTGGCGCGTTTATCGAGTTTGCTCCGGGCAAGGAGGGAATGGTTCACATTTCCAATATAGCAAAACGTCGTATCAATCACGTTGAGGACGAGTTGACGCTGGGAGATGAGGTCAAGGTCATCTGTTTAGGCAAGGACAAGATGGGACGCATTTCGTTCAGCATCAAAGATGTGCCGGAGAATGCGTAACAGCTTATTCTATAATGCTCGAAAACCCCTGTGTCAAATTGATGCAGGGGTTATTTTCAAGATTGTTTATTCTCGTGCGGGAACAGAAATGATAGTGCTTCCATACTGATTTTAGAAAATTGTTTTTGAAAAGGTGCTCTGCATATGGCAACAAAAAAAGGAAATTCGAGAAGCGGTGGGAAGAAAAAAACCGCTGCGCGTGGAAAGAAAAATAATACGACCAAGCGGAGTCCGATGAGGGATGAGGTGATTTTTATAATCATACTCGTTGTGGCTTTGTTGCTGATGGTGTTTTTGTTCGGGATTGGCGGAATCGTGGGAGATGCCGTCAGCCATGTTCTGTTCGGACTGTTCGGCGCTGTTGCATATGTATTCCCGATACTCCTTGTGTTTATCGGGGGCTTTGTCATACTCAATTCCGAAAACGAAATCATGCGGTTCAAGGCATGGTACGGATTAGGATTCTTTTTGACTATATGTGGAATAGTACAGTGGTTTTTTAATGATGATATTCATGATGTTTGGGAAACTTTTTCCATCAGCGCGGAAAATCATTCGCGAGGTGGTTTCTTCGGTGGTATTCTGTCGTTTGAATTGTCAAAGCTGTTGGGACGAGCCGGTGATCTGATTCTATTGTTGGGATTGTTATTGCTGTTTTTTGTGCTTTTTTCAAGAAAACTGTTGTTCAGATCCATGAAAAACAAGGTGCATGACAAGCGTGAGAGACACCGTGAGCGCCGAATAGAGCAGTCGGTGGATGAAACCGAACTTGAAAAACGACAGATGAAAATCCATACATTCGATTCGTCCGCACGTCAGGAGGCAGAGGCTCATGCAATGGGTGAGCCGAAGAAAAAGAAGGGTTTCACCGGACGGATGGACGATGAGAAAAACAGGGAAACCGGTGATAATACATCGGACAACGCAAGTGGTGGTAAGGAGGCAACTACAGGACGTAGCAGACGCCGCAAAAAAGACGTCCCACCCACGGCTGAGATGGAGTCGGTCAATCCAGAGACTGAAGAAACCAGGCTGGAGCGCGAACTGCAGGAGGTTCACATCCGCGGGTTGCAGGTGGAACGTCCTGACAGTGATATATATGAAAAAGAACTGGAAGCCAAATTCGGCAAGGGTTCGGATGATGGCAGCCTGACAGTTGATGCTGTGGACATAGACGGAGTCGGCGAAGCTGCGGTCGCCGGTGTTCATGCGGCAGGAGTTGATGCCGCTGTTGGTGAAACTATCAAGACGGTAGCCGGGATCGGTGAGGTTGCAGACTGTGTGGATGCTGTTGGGGTGCCGGAGAGTGAAGGCAGATCGTTCAAGGCAGGAGAGTTGTCGAGTCTGTCTGATGGAATTGAAAACGCTGATAATTCAGTGGGTGCATCGGATGGTTCTGCGGAAAAAGTAAATTCGGCGGAGAAAAAACCTGATAACGCAACTGAAGATAAACCTGAAAAGCCGGTGGTAAAGGAAATACCGTATGTATTCCCACCGCTCGATCTGCTCAGCCGGCCGAAATCCTCCGGCAGAAAGACAAGTGAGAAGGATCTCAAGGATACTGCGATCAAACTGCAGGAAACATTGGAAAGCTTCGGTGTCGGAGTGACTCTCGGTGACATATGTGTCGGTCCGAGTGTTACCAGATATGAGTTGATACCGAATCCGGGTGTTCAGGTCAATAAAATCACCGCTCGCGCAGACGACATAAAGCTAAGTCTTGCAGCTGCAGATATACGTATTGAGGCACCGATTCCCGGGAAAAGCGCGGTCGGGATTGAGGTTCCTAACGAAACACGCGTGATGATCACTCTGCGTGAACTGCTTGAGAGTGATGAATTCCAGAATGCAAAATCCAGACTGACTTTTGCTGTCGGCAAAGATATCAGCGGTCAGACCATAGTTACGGATATCGCGAAAATGCCGCATGTTCTCGTTGCCGGATCTACAGGATCGGGTAAATCAGTGCTGATCAATACGCTGATAATGAGTATAATCTTCAAGGCAAATCCGAACGATGTTAAACTCATTATGGTTGATCCTAAAATGGTTGAGTTCATGGCTTTTGCAGATATTCCTCATCTGATGATTCCGGTTGTGGATGATCCGAAAAAAGCGTCGGCAGCGCTGGCATGGGCTGTTGCCGAAATGGAAAAACGTTATAAAACCTTTGCGGAAATAGGCATCAGGGATATTGCGGCATACAATAATAAGATTGAAAAAATGAAGCATAAGGATGATCCGCAGTATCAGAAAATGCCGCAGATTGTTATCATTGTTGACGAGTTTGCCGATCTCATGATGGTTGCTTCGCATGATGTAGAGGATTCCGTTATGCGTTTGGCACAAAAGGCTCGAGCAGCAGGCATCCATTTGGTATTGGCTACTCAACGACCGTCAGTCAATGTTATCACCGGAGTTATAAAAGCGAATATTCCGTCAAGAATCGCCCTGTCTGTTTCATCGCAGGTTGATTCAAGGACTATAATTGATACGGTAGGTGCCGAAAAACTGCTTGGTAACGGTGACATGCTGTTTGCACCGCAGTCACTTCCAAAACCGATTCGCGTACAGGGGGCGTTTGTTTCCGATGATGATCGTGACAAAGTCGTTTCATTTTTACGTGAACATGGTGGTTCAGCATATGATGAAGAGGTAACAGCATCTATCGAGACCGTTCAGGCAGAGAATGACAAGGATCAGCCACCTGAACTGGCAGCACCCGTTATCAGCAATGAGAGAGATCCTTATTTTGCTGACGCAGGACGTCTGATTATTGAGAAGAATAAGGCATCGATAGGCGCATTGCAACGTGTTCTCAGAATCAGTTTCAATCGTGGCGCGAGAATTATGGATCAGTTGGCAGATGCCGGCGTTGTAGGACCTGAGGCCGGTACCAAGCCTCGTGAGATACTGATGACGATTGAACAGTTTGAACAACTATTGGCGGAAGAAGGGAATGAGTGATGCGGGGCGCATTGATCACAAATGGCTTTTTCTGGAGTACCAAGTTTGATGAACTGGCAGATATGCTGGTTCGTTCAGCCGAGGAACGGGGTGTCAGCCTGACAAAAATGGAAAACACAGGATGTCTTGTCGATACCGGATTAATGAAGTTTACCGGTTTTCGGGGAAGGCCTGATTTTGTCATATTATGGGATAAGGATGTAATGCTGGCTGAATTTCTCGAAAAACAGGGCATCCCCGTTTATAATTCCTCTCAGTGCATTGCGCTTTGTGATGACAAACGTAAAACACATCTATGTCTCATGCAGCACGGATTGCCGATGCCACGTACGATTTTTGCGCCTATGACATATGACAATATTGGTTTTACCGATCATATGTTTTTGAACCGTGTTGCTGACAGGCTGAAATTCCCTTTGGTTGTGAAGGAAGCGTTTGGTTCGTTTGGTCAACAGGTGCATCTCGCTAATTCCAAGCAGGAGTTATATTCATTGTTTGGAATTAACACGAAGGGAACTGTGATAGGAGAGAGTGTGATCCATTCAAACGCCGTGCTTTTTCAGGAGTTTATTGAGTGCTCGAGAGGACGGGATGTCAGAGTGCAGGTTGTAGGCGGAGCCGTTATCGGAGCCATGTGCCGAATTTCAGATTCAGATTTTCGTGCGAATGTTTCCAATGGCGGAGAGGCAACGGCCTATGAGCCGGACGATGACGAGATGTGGCTTGCTATTCAGGCAGCACATGCTGTCGGAGCTGATTTTGCAGGTGTGGATCTGTTATTTGGTGAAGAGGGCATGCTTGTTTGTGAGGTAAATTCAAATTCCCATTTCAAGAGTTTGTATCAGGCAACAGGTGTGAATACAGCTGATGAAATCATCAATCACATTATCCGGGAATGTAACAGAAAAAGGTAAACGAGATGAAAAATAACAAAACACTGTTTCAATATCATTTTGTTATTCTGTTAACTATTTTAGCTGTGATAACAGTGATTTTTTGTTATACAGGAATATGGCCGTGGAATGGAAACACATACAATTCATACTCTATCCAGGCACAGTCATGGCTGGAAGGACGTCTTGATGTCGGAGAGAATCGCCCCTGGTTGGAGCTTGCCATATACAGAGGACAGTTTTTT
This sequence comes from Eubacterium sp., assembly GCA_017614395.1. Classification (GTDB taxonomy): domain Bacteria; phylum Bacillota; class Clostridia; order Lachnospirales; family Lachnospiraceae; genus Eubacterium_F. The sequence continues at coordinate 8,517 of JAGABX010000093.1, read as the reverse complement.
GTCAGTTTTCCTCCATTTCCATCATTTTTACTTCTCCCGTTTGTTTTAATATTTGGTGAAGCAACTCCGGACCATTTTATAACAATTGCGGTTACGCTGCTCGGCGCGGTTTATGCTGCGAAATTATATAAAGAGACAACCGGTGGAGTGAGAAATGTTGTATTCTATGTTCTTTTTTTGTATTTGGCAAGTGGATTTCTCATGATAGGAATTAACGGGTCGGTTTGGTTTATTGCGCAGAATATTTGTTTTACATTATCACTGATGTCAATCTATTATGCGTTAAGGACAAAGGGAACCCTATCGCTTTTTCTCTGGGCATGTGCAGTTGGATGTCGACCGATTACGGCTGTTTTTCTGCCTGTATTGTTGATTGCGTTATGGCATGGAGTATTCAAAGGGGAAAAGGATTCAGAAAAAAAAGGGTTTTTCGGAAAAGCATTTTATATTCTTAAAACAAAATGGTATTGGTTGACAGGTCCGGTTGTTATGGCCGGAATATATATGTCCCTGAATTACGCTCGTTTCGGAAATGTTTTTGAATTCGGACATAATTATCTGCCGGAATTTGTCAACGCGGAACATGGCCAATTCAGTATAAACTATTTAGCGGATAATTTGAGAAAACTGTTCAGTATACCCGGTGTTCGCGAAGAAAACGGGACAGTTGCGTTTCCTACATTTGATGGCTTTGCTTTTTATATTGCCTCACCGATGATTATAATGTTTTTTGCGGTTTGGGGTTACGAACTTTTTCAAAAAATACGATCTTGCCGTTACAGTTCACGGGTAACTTCAATGGATATTACATCCGTTGCAAATTATACAGTCCACAGGATTCGTACGAAAGGATTATCTCAATGTGTTTCATTAATTGTTTTGATTCCGGTTTTGTTTATAATGCATACGCTGTTAATCTGCATGCATCGAACCCTCGGTGGCTGGGGCTTTGGAAACCGGTATCTGCTGGACTCTTTGCCGTTTCTGTTTTGGGGAATTGCCATGTGGAAACCGAGATCTGATTTTTATGACAGATGCATGCTCCCGATTATGATGTTTGGGTTTTCATTGAATTTAGTTGGCGTGATTGCCACTTTTAATGGCTGGATTTAACCCGATCTGCTCGAGTCGGTGGAGCCGTTATCATGATTATGTGAATACAACGTTATCTGACGATAATGGAAAAAAAGAGTTGGCTATTTGAAAAATATATGCTATAATGGTTCTAAACTTGAAACAATGCCTTGAATTAGGCAGATGGTTTAAAACGGGATGTGTAAATTATGTAAATCATACATGGAAAGGGGGTATTCACTGAATATGAAAATGAAAAAAATCCGATCCGATATGGAGATTGCCCAGACGGCAGAGCTGAAGCCGATCCGGGAGATTGCCGAGTCTCTCGGTATAGCTGAGGAGGAAATCGATCCATACGGTCGGTTCAAAGCAAAACTGACTGACGGACTGATGGAAAGGGTTAAATCTAATCCTGACGGAAAACTTATTCTTGTGACAGCAATCAACCCGACACCTGCAGGTGAAGGGAAAACGACTGTAACCGTCGGACTCGGTGAAGCAATGCAGGTTATCGGTAAAAAGGCTATCATTGCATTGAGAGAGCCTTCACTCGGTCCGTGTTTCGGGCTAAAGGGCGGCGCAGCCGGAGGCGGATATGCGCAGGTGGTTCCCATGGAGGAGCTGAACCTTCATTTTACCGGCGATTTTCATGCGATCACATCTGCCAATAACCTGTTGGCAGCAATGCTCGATAACCATATTCAGCAGGGAAATGAGCTTCGTATTGATCCAAAGCAGATAGTCTGGAAACGCTGTGTGGACATGAATGACCGTGTGTTGCGTAATATTACGGTCGGACAGGGACGCAAGGTGGATGGTGTGACGAGGGAGGATCATTTCATTATCACGGTGGCATCTGAGATTATGGCAATTCTCTGCTTATGTGATGGGATGAAGGATCTGAAGAAGCGCCTTTCCAAGATCATTGTGGCGTATTCCTATGATGGCAAGCCGGTAACAGCCAAGCAGCTTCATGCAGTAGGCGCGATGGCAGCGCTTTTAAAGGATGCGATTCGTCCGAATCTCGTGCAGACGCTGGAACATACACCTGCATTGGTTCATGGCGGACCGTTTGCAAACATTGCCCATGGATGCAACAGTATAAGGGCGACCAAAACTGCATTGAAACTCGCGGATTATACTATAACGGAGGCTGGTTTCGGTGCTGATCTCGGTGCGGAGAAGTTTTTGGATATCAAAAGCAGAATAGCCGGACTTCACCCTGATGCAGTGGTCCTCGTATGTACGATTCGCGCACTCAAACATAACGGTGGGGTTCCCAAGGAGAAGCTTAAAGAAGAAAACATAGACGCGCTGAAAACCGGTATTGTCAATCTTGAAAAACATATTGAAAATGTTGCGAAATATGATGTGCCTTGTGTTGTGGCATTGAATCATATTCTGACGGATACCCCGGCTGAGATTCAGTTTGTCCGTGAGTTCTGTGAATCCAAGGGCGCAGAGTTTGCATTGGCAGATGTCTGGGCAGATGGTGGCGAAGGCGGTAAGGAACTTGCAGAGAAGGTTGTAGCCACGATTGATAATAAACCGAGCAAGTACCATCCGCTTTATGAGGATTCGCTGCCGCTTAAGGATAAAATTGAAATCATTGCGACAGAGATTTACGGTGCTGCCCGTGTCGAGTTTACAGGAGATTCACTGAAGCAATTGGAACGTCTTACGGCGCTTGGATTTGGCTCCCTGCCAATCTGTATGGCTAAAAATCAGTATTCCCTGACAGATGACAAGAGCATTGTGGGGGCACCGAGAGATCACGTGATTCACGTCCGTGAGGTATATGTCAGTGCCGGCGCGGGGTTCGTAGTCGCTCTGACAGGCTCGGTTGTGACTATGCCCGGCCTTCCGAAGGTTCCTGCGGCAGAGCATGTGGATGTTGACGACGCAGGACATATCAAAGGTTTGTTCTGACCTTAAAATGTCACAAACGTTCGGTATAATCCTTCTAACATGTTGTGAACGTGTATTGTTCATGCGTCGCGTGGGCAGATGTGCCCGGACATGTATGAACTGACAATGAAACCCCAAAATACTCAAGGACAGGAAAGGAGCAACAGTTATGAAAAAAAGAATTACTAAGGTATTGGCTCTCGTGCTTGTGTTTGCCCTTGTGGCAGGCGTTGGCATTTCGACGCGGGACAGCGCGGCAAAGAAAAACAAGCCGGATCCAATTAAAAAAATCATTGTTAAGAATTCTGAGGCTTTCGAGGATATGTTGATCGGCGATGAGATTACGATCAAAGCAGTTGTACAATTCAGTCCAAAAGCTACAGATAAACAGAAGAATAGCGGAAAAAAATTAAAGTATTCCGTAAAGAAAAAAGGTATTGTTAAGATTGAAAAAGGCGGAAAGGTTACTGCGATAGGCGTAGGGGAAACAAAAATTATCGTAAAGTCCAAGATAAACTCCAAAGCAAAAGCAGAAATTGATGTTGATGTTTCTTCGGGTCGTGAAATGATTTTTAAGTACTCAAACCTTTACTACATAGTGCCTGAGGGAACGCCATTCCCGGTAGAAATTGCTCAGGGCAGTACTGACGCCAACAACAGCACATTTGATATCAAGACACTAAATTTTGATGGGAAACTCGGTGATTTCAAGTATACATCTGAGAATTCGTCAGTTGCTGAAATTGATGGCTCAAAAAATGTACTGAAGCTGAACGGATATGGAGAGACAGAGATTGAAGCTGAGTGCATCGGTGATGAATTTGTCGGCGATTCGGTTACAGTATATGTATTGACTCAGGCTCAGTTTGATGAGGGCAAGGCAGACGGAACAATAACCGAAGAGGAAGAGAATACTTTTGAAGATGAGCCGGAGGATCCGAATGAACCGGAAGAGCCGGAAGAACCGGATGAGCCGGAAACACCGGAATCATGATGAATTATAGATTTTTAGATTAAGGATAATTCATCAGGAAGGTTGCCTGATGGTAGTTGATCAACAGCAGATTATCTGATGATCATGTAAAAAGCGTTCCGCTGATTCCAATTGATTGAATTTGCGGAACGTTTTTTATATGTTTTTTGTGCGTGAAGTTTTTTGTATAAATCATTTTCTGCGATTACGGTGCCAGCGTTGTTCACAGTACATACATCGATAGACTCTGTTATCGCGATCGGTCAGCTTGAACCGATGCGGGAGTTCCTGTTCGACTGAGGTTATGCAACGTGGATTTTTGCACTTAATGATATTAGTGACAGTTTCAGGAAGAGTCAGCACACGTTTTTCGACAATCCTATTATCACGGATCACGTCTATTGTAATGTTATCGTCCAGAACACCGAGCACCTCGAGGTCGATTGTGATCGGTCCCTCTATCTTGATTATGTCCTTTTTCCCCATTTTCGATGAGCGGGCATTTTTGATGATTGCCACAGATGCATCAATTTTTTCCAGGTTGAGGTAATTGTAGATTTCCATAGCGCCGCCGGCGTGGATGTGGTCGATGACCACGCCCTCCTGCAGACCGCCGATTCGAAGCTCTCCGTTATCCATTGTATTTATCCTCCATCCGTGATTTAACTGCTTTATTATAATTATAATGTTCCGGCTTCTTTTAACAGAGTTAGTATCAGAGCCATCCTGACGTAGACGCCGAATTTGGCCTGCTTGAAATAGACAGCACGTGGATCATCGTCAACCTCCGTTGAGATTTCGTTAACTCGCGGAAGGGGGTGCAGGACGAGCATATCGTCATGTGCAAGATCCATTTTGGCCTTATCAAGGATGAAGCTGTCTTTTAATCGTATGTAATCCTCCTCGTTGAAGAAACGTTCACGCTGTACGCGCGTCATATACAGGATGTCGAGTTTAGGTAGGACATCCTCGAGTACGCCGACCTCCTTGTAATCAATCAGATTACGATCGAGTATATCACGGCGCAGATAGTCGGGAATTCGTAACTCATCGGGCGAAATCATGATGAAATGAACATCCGGATAGCGAACCATCGCTTCAACCAATGAGTGAACGGTACGACCGAATTTCAGATCACCGCATAATCCTATGGTAAGTCCGCTGAATTGTCCCTTGAGCATGCGGATAGTCATGAGATCAGTCAGAGTCTGAGTGGGATGGTTGTGACCTCCGTCGCCGGCGTTGATAACAGGAATCCTCGCATGAAGTGAAGCTACATAGGGCGCGCCCTCCTTTGGATGACGCATGGCGCATATATCAGCGTATGAGGAAATTACCCGGATTGTATCAGCAACACTCTCTCCTTTGGCAGCAGATGAAGAGTCTGCGTCGTCAAAGCCGAGGATCTGTCCGCCGAGATTCAGCATCGCAGACTCAAAGCTGAGACGTGTACGTGTACTGGGCTCATAGAAGCATGTCGCCAGCTTTTTCCTATGGCAGGCATCTGCATAGTCATCAGGATTCTCATAAATCTGATTAGCCAGGGTGAGGAGTTCGTCCAACTCCTGTACAGACAAATCCATAACATTCATCAGGTGTCGTAGCATTTGAACCTCCTACCTCTAAAAAAATGTTAATATCTTTCTAAAGGTTAAGTTTACTACATATCATGACGCTCGTCAATCTTTTTCAAAAAAACTTGATAGATTTGTGAGAATGTGTTAAAATAACATCAAATGTGCGTTTGAGTTTGATTTTAAAGTATAAAGGAGAGTAAAAATGGTTAATTTACGAGACAATGGCGTGTTTTTGATTGATGGAGAGAAAATTGTTGACGAAGGGGCACCGGAGGCTGCCGGTTTCACCAGGGATACTGCAAAGACCGGAACTATGGCTTTTTCGATACTTCAGGCACATAACAAATCGGATGATAAAACCAATCTGAATATAAGATTTGACAAGCTGACATCGCATGACATCACATTTGTGGGAATTCTGCAGACTGCACGGGCATCAGGACTTGAGCGGTTCCCGGTCCCGTATGTATTGACAAATTGTCATAACAGTCTGTGCGCTGTCGGAGGAACGATAAACGAGGATGATCACATGTTCGGATTATCCTGCGCTAAAAAGTACGGTGGCGTGTATGTGCCTCCTCATCAGGCGGTTATCCACCAGTTTGCAAGAGAGATGCTGGCTGAGGGTGGAGCGATGATACTCGGATCCGATTCTCACACCCGATATGGCGCTCTCGGTACAATGGCAATCGGAGAGGGCGGCCCGGAGATTGTAAAACAGTTGCTCGAGCAGACTTACGATATTCCCATGCCTGAGGTTGTCGCGGTTTATTTGAAGGGCGCCCCGATACCGGGTGTGGGGCCGCAGGACGTTGCACTGGCTATAATCGGCGCTGTGTTCGAAAATGGATATGTCAACAACAAGGTGATGGAGTTTGTCGGACCGGGGGTTGAAAATCTGAGTGTTGATTTCAGGATAGGTGTCGATGTAATGACTACCGAAACCACCTGTTTGTCCTCAATCTGGAGAACAGACAGCGCGGTTCGAGACTTTTATGAGATACATAAACGACCTGATGCTTATCGTGAATTGAAACCGGCTGACGTTACGTATTATGACGGAATTGTTGAGGTTGACCTGTCAAAAATCAAACCTATGATCGCCATGCCGTTCCATCCCAGCAATGTATTCACAATTGATGAGGTTAATGAAAATCCGGGCGATATTCTGCGTGAGGTTGAGAAAAAGGCATCAGTCAGCCTTGAGAATAATGATATAGATTTTAAACTGACTGACAAAATTCATGACGGCCATATCATGGTTGAGCAGGGTGTTATCGCAGGTTGTGCAGGCGGCGGATATGAAAACTTGAGTGATGCGGCCGATATTCTGCGAGGTCACAACATAGGATCGGATGCTTTTTCACTGAGTGTATATCCTGCAAGCCAGCCTATATTGATGGAGTTAGTCAAGAACGGAACGATTGCTGAATTTATCGCTGCCGGCGCTACTGTTCGTACAGCTTTTTGCGGTCCGTGTTTCGGCGCAGGCGATGTTCCGGCGAACAGGGGACTCAGCATTCGTCATTCAACAAGAAATTTCCCGAACAGAGAGGGCTCCAAGGTTACAAACGGCCAGATTGCTTCCGTGGCACTGATGGATGCGCGCTCCATAGCCGCAACCGCCGCAAACAAGGGTGTTCTGACCGCAGCAACCGACATTGATGTGAAATACACGCGGGCAGCCTATCATTTTGACAAAAGCATATATGACGCCCGTGTTTATAACGGCATAGGTAAAGCCATGCCGGAGACTCCGATACAGTTCGGGCCGAACATTGTTGACTGGCCCGAGATGATATCGCTGACAGACAATATACTACTCAAGATGGCATCGGTAATTCATGATCCTGTTACAACGACAGATGAGTTGATACCTTCCGGTGAAACATCTTCCTATAGGTCGAATCCATTGGGGTTGGCTGAATTTACACTGTCCCGCAAGGATCCTGCATATGTTGGGCGTGCCAAGGAGGCGCATTTGGTAGAAAAAGCGCGTCAGAACGGCGAGGACATGTACAACGTAGATGATAAACTGAAGGACGTATATGCAAAACTCGAGCAGAAAATGTCCGTAAATCCTCGGGAAACCGGTTTGGGCACAGTAATTTATGCTGTGAAGCCGGGGGATGGCTCGGCACGTGAGCAGGCGGCCAGTTGCCAGAGGGTTTTGGGAGGACTTGCGAATATTGCGAAAAGCTATGCGACCAAGAGATATCGTTCAAACCTGATAAACTGGGGAATGCTGCCGTTTGTAATTGATGACGGGTTTGATTTTGAGGTTGGAGATTATATCTATGTTCCGGGTATACGTGAGGCAGTCCTTGAGAGCCGGGATGATATAACCGCGTATGTTGTGCGAGACGATATCAGCGAGATAACCTTGCATCTCGGGGCATTGACCGACCGTGAGCGTGAGATTATCCTGAAGGGATGTCTGATCAACTATAATCGAAAATAATAATGAATTTGTTTTCAAGATGCATATATTAGTTTTTATTTGCTTTTTCATGTACATACTGTTAAGAGGTATACATATATGATTGATCAGTTTAAAACCGCTCATTTGGAGCAAACAGATCTGCCGGATGACGTAAACAATCTGTTTTCAGGCAACAAGGCTGAGTTTGACCGGATGATGATGATGTTCAACGGGGCAATCCGTCAAGTTAAAACCAAGCTTCAGGTGCTGAATGATGAATTGTCATTAACGAGGAACAGAAATCCGATTGAGTTTATTGAGACACGTATTAAAACGCCGGACAGTATCGCAAATAAACTTCGGAAAAAGAATCTGCCGCTCACTGCGACGTCAGTGCGCGAGAATCTCAACGATGTAGCCGGAGTGCGTGTTATCTGCGCTTTTCTCGATGATATTTATCAGGTTGCAAAAATGCTTGAGGCGCAGGATGATGTTGAAGTCATCAATATTAAGGACTACATAAAAAAGCCCAAAAAAAACGGATACAGAAGCCTGCATCT
>JAGABX010000092.1 GCA_017614395.1 Eubacterium sp. | reverse complement strand
CGCCGAGGCCGCCGTCACTCGCAGCTACAATGCGCTGGCTGTCAATGTCGATGTTCTCGACTGTGACTACTACCGCTTTGCCGAGCTGGATGCCGGAGCCGTCAACGCCTACCAGAATGAATATATGAGTCAGTACTACTGGGCAGAGTTTTTCTTTGATGATTATTGATTTACCGTGGTGCAGATGTTTCGGCAGTCCGGGCATCTTCTTGTAGGTGATTTTCGTGATTGCTGATCCCGGCACAGAAAAAGCAACTCCGGAAACGGGATCATTATGGGAGGTGGAAACTATGTTTCAGAAAAAAACCAACGAAAGTGTAACGGCCGGCAGGGGACACAGGCGGCGTTTCATGGGAAGCCTGTTTTCCGTGGTTCTCGCATTTTCTCTGTTACTGACACCGGCGAGCGTCAGTGCCGCGCAGAGTGATTATGCCGTTCAGACAGAAACGACCGCGCCGGCAGATGCATCTCTCAGGGACAGTGTACAGTTCACGGTCAATTATGATGCTCTGTCAACGTTTGAGAAAAAGCTGTATGATATGGTTAACCAGTCGGTTCAGTCATTTAATTACATCGATATGGGGTACTTTGATTTTGCGGAGAAAAATCATATCGACATGGAGGCAGAGGATAATGATTTCGCGACGGCATATCAAAAATATATCGCATCCGGCCAGACATTACGGATGGAAACGGATCCGGAGTTCAGGAGTCTCAGTTCGGAAAAAAAGAATCAGCTCATAACCGGAATCACATCGGCGTATTCGGCGGATCATCCTCTCGATATGAGAGTGATGTTCACGGATCTTGCTTTTGATTATGATGAAAATTATGTTTACTTCAGTATTTTTACCGCTTACGAGATCCATAATTATGATAAGCGGCAGCAGAAGGCCGACGCGGCGTATCAGAAAGCGGTTTCCGCCATTCGTGCGGACAAGCGTTTTGAAGAGGGAAATAAACCCGCGATCGAGTTGATCGTTCACGATTATATCTGTTCCCGAGTCAAGTATACGATGCCGGACGATGAGAAGCCGGAATACATGAATTATCACTCAACCTATGGCCCGCTGGTTCAGAACAAGGGAGTTTGCGATGGGATCGCGTATCTCACGTCTCTGCTGAATAATACCTTTGGCATTGAGACACACCATCTGACATCGAATTATCATGCCTGGAACCTCGTAAAGCTGGATGATGAGTATTACGAGCTGGATAACACCTGGGATTTAAGTGACGAGCCGGGTGTTATCCGTATCCGTGCTGTATCTGATGCTCATTTTAACGTCACGTCCGAAATGATCCGAAAGGATGATGTGGACGGTACCGCCACGGAGGATGCGCATGTCAGAGAGTATCTCGGGGAGAAACTGCCGGAGGCGACCGGAACGAAGTACAATTATGAGAATGTGTGGAGGCTCACGGGAATGCTGACCGCGCCGCCGGCATCGGAGAACGGTATTTATCCGGAAAAGAACAATTACAGATTCGACGGGCTGGTGTATGATCTCAGCAACGATGGCGTGGCCTATCTGACTGATGGCAGGAAAAAGAAGGGGAAGGTTGTCATCCCGGATTATATCGAATATAATGGATACTACTATGATGTCTGCTCCATTATGCCGAATGCGTTTAAGAATAATAAAAAGATCACATCGGTGGTCATACCTTACCTCGTTGCATTTGTTCAGGAGGATTCCTTTAAGGGATGCAAAAAGCTGAAGTGTATCACGCTCTATGATGCCGAGGTCAGTGTGGGCGCCTTTACGGGAATAAAGAAAAACGCAGTATTCTATGTTTGCTGCAGGAAGGATCAGTTCGCGGAGATCAAGGCGGCAATCAAAAAATCAGGAGTTAAGATGCCCCGGATCAAGAGGGTAGAAGAGAAGGATTAAAAAACATGGCAGATATTATGAAAAACGGAAAGTGCTTTCAGATATGAAATCAAAATCAATACTGGATATGAATAATCGGCTGAGAAAACGCAACAGCTTTGCCGGAAAGACAGTGCGCCTGATTGTATTTCTGACCTTGATCATAGGGATTACAGCAGGTGTATTTGTCTTTTTCCTGTATTATGAGTCATTGGATTATGCGTACAAAACCAATACGTGGCAGGACGCAAGGATTATCACGCAGTCATTGGATCTCTATGAATTGTCCGACCTGGCGGAGAGCGTTTCAACTGTGTACGACACGCTTTCGGAGGAGGATCTGCATGATCATGAGAAAAAGCACCTCAATAAATACCATTCGGTATACAGTCCGTCTTATAATGAGCAGCTAAAAATGCTCCGGGATGCATGGAAGGCAAGCGATGATGAAGCGGTTTTTATTGCGTTTATAGATGCCGAACATAACCGGATGGTGTACCTTATGGACGCAGATGATACGGAAAACCAATGTCCGCCCGGTTATTGGGATGATTGTGATCCGGATGTAACAGAGGTCTTGCTGGGGGAAACCGACACCAATTGGTCTGATACGCTTTTTGATGAAGGAAAGATTCCGGCTGTTACCCAAAAAACGGAAAAGTACGGATTTCGTGTCAGCGCAGCCGAGAAATTGTTCAGTATCGGAAAGTATCCTGTTTTCGTATTCTGTGAGCAGGACATGGACGACGCTGTCAGGACAAGCATTTGGTTTATCGTTCAATATGCTCTGCTGATCACGATCGTTATGGTGATTGTTCTGATCGTCACAATCTGGAGAACCAAAAAGAGAACGGTTATTCCCATCAATGAGATGGCTGCGGCCGCCTCGGAGTATGCCAAAGACAACAGGGAGGGGCGTCATGGTACGCCGCATTTTGCCAACCTGAATATACGTACCGGAGATGAGATCGAAGTTCTCAGTATAGCGATGAAGGACATGGAACGTGATCTCGCAGATTATGTGCAGAATCTGACAAAGGTTACCCGGGAAAAGGAACGGGTCAATACGGAACTGGCGCTGGCAAACAAGATACAGGCAGCGATGCTGCCGAGTGATTTTCCTCCTTTTCCGGATCGTAAGGAGTTTGATATTTACGCAAGCATGACCCCTGAAAAGGAGGTCGGCGGCGATTTCTATGACTTTTTCTTTTTGGACAGGGATCATCTTGCCATCGTGATGGCGGATGTATCAGGAAAGGGGATTCCGGCAGCGATGTTCATGATGCTGACCAAAAACATGATCCAGACACGGATGATGACAGGTGGTACTCCCTCGCAGGTATTAGCGGATGTGAATGAATTGATCTGTAACAATAACCGGGAGAATATGTTTGTAACGGTATG
>JAGABX010000091.1 GCA_017614395.1 Eubacterium sp. | reverse complement strand
GGAATGACATTATGTAGTAAACGCAGAAGTTTTTGCATTTACTATATTATTACTGACTCGCACCCTTGAAATGTAAACACAGCATCGCCAGATCATCAAACCGCGGCGCGTCACCGACGAAAGCATTTACCTGCTCTGTTAATGCTCCCAGAATATCCTTCGGCGTATCATCCTCCACGGATCGTAATGCTTCAACCGCACGTTCAATTCCAAAACGATTCTTATTTGAATCGGTTGCATCCGGTAAACCATCCGTATACAGAAAGAGTTTGGAACCGGGTTCTATTTTCAACAAATACTCATCATATTGCAGGGTGTCATACCCGCCGACAACAAAATTATGATGATCGTGGTACAACTCAAAATGCCCGTCCGGCTTTTTCAGAACCGGATATTCATGACCGGCATTTCCGCAAAGCATTTCACCTGTGTTCAGATCCAAAATGCCTATATAAACGGTCACAAACATTTTCTCCGGATTATTTGAACAGATTTGGTGATTGACGTACTCAAGCATTGATTTCGGACTGTGTCCCATCATGGTATAACTCTTGATCAGCATTTTTGACATCATCATAAATAATGCCGCGGGAACGCCTTTCCCTGAAACGTCCGCCATTACTATCGCCAGATGATCTTCATCGACAAGAAAATAATCATAGAAATCACCGCCGACCTCCTTAGCCGGATTCATTGAGGCATAGATATCAAACTCCGTGCGGTCAGGAAAAGCGGGAAAATCCGATGGTAACGCAGATAATTGTATATTTGCCGCCAGGTTAAGCTCCGTTTCGATTTTTTCCTTCTCCGCAGCTATTGAAATATAGTTATCTATTTCCGAAGCCATTTCGGAAACGGTTTCCGCGAGTACACCGACCTCATTACGCGCTTTGATATCGTTCATGACTGAAATAACAGAAGATGTATCCTTGTCATCTCTGTATTTTTGCACACCGCGTTTTACTTTTGCAAGCGGTTTGACCGCCTTAATATAAATAAAAAGCAAAAGCAGGGCATTCAATGCTGCCAATATCGCTACCCGGATTATAAATGAAATGATTATCTCAGCAAACAGATTTTTTCGAAACATGCTCCAGTCATACTGCAGACACAGATCAAAAACATGCTCTCCATCCACTGTCACGGGAGCATATCCGTTGTAGTAATGTCTTCCTCTCTCAGCATCATAATACTCTTCAAACAGAGTCGCTCCGGGTTCATCCAATGCTCCGTTCAGGATTTTCTTCACTGCGCTGTGCTCGGAGGATTCATATTCGATGGTAGCAGCAATATTCTTTTTGATAATACCATCATCGTCATCATCTATGTTGCCCTCGGTGTCTTTTCTATTGAATTCGACGAGCATAAAAGCCGAATGCTCATCTTTTATGTTTAACAGCTCTACTTTTTCATAATTAGTATCCTTCAGCAGGATGAACGGAACCTCCATCAGACTAAGTATTGTCCTTGCTAAATACAATTGCATCTCCGGCGTTTGCTCATCGAAATTGAAATCATCCTCGACTATACTGTTGTACATGGTATCCGTATATTCATCGGTTTTATACAGCTCCTTCTCCTCATCAGTAGCAGGTACGGAAATCTCTTCGCTATGAGTTTTGATATATTCAACGAACCATTTCAGGTTATTAGTATCGGATAGTCTATCACTGATGGTTTGAAGGTTGGTCTCTATCATTTCCTCCTTAGAGGAAAGATAGAGCTTTTTTGAATAAAACAAGTCAAATACCGATATTAGTATCAGAGATGCCATCAGAACGGATATTGTTATAAATCCCACCTGAAAAAGCAGTTTTTTGTTTTTCTTATTTTTCAATATCATCAAAAAATCCCAGACCTCCCAGTGCGTCAATAAAGTTGTAAATATAATTATCCGTCGTCGAATTCCAGAAAAAGCCGAATCTGGCGAGAACCTGTGTAGTATAATTACAATCCGCCGCGATCGGGACAGCCTTTGATCCGCCCAGATTTTTATAGGCAAGTATGCTCTGCAGGAGTGATGCCTTCTCCGGATCCTTCTCTGCCTCTGCCATCGCCTTGTCAAATACGCAGTCCTCAACTAAACGGACATCCATACCCTCGTTTTGCATCTGTCTGATCACGTGAATAAAAGGCACTACATTGTTGTTGATCGCATGGAACAGACAGCATTTCGACGGCGTGCGCGCCAACAGCATAAATGCCTTTGCGCTCACATCAATCGGTCCCAATCTCAGAGACTGATTTATCATCGTATACGGGAAACATCCCAGCATCTGATATGAATTCAACCGCCTCATGAAACTGTTCGTGACCGCGTTAATCTGGAACTCGCCGTCCGACTCACGCGCAGCCAGCGTTCCCACCCTGATGACCTTTGCATCAAGTCCCCGTTCAGCAATTGCCTCAAACACCGCTCTCTCCGCAAGCATTTTTGAAGAGACATACTGGTTATCAAGTATCTGTCCGAAGTAAAGTGTTTTTTCCGTCAAAACCGGTGGTTTCTGCTCCGGCGGCACAACTATATGCCCACCGACACTTGTGGTCGAAAAATGAATCAGTCTCGCGCCTGTCTTCTCACAGAATCTGATGCAGTTTACGGCACCGCCTATATTAATATCCTCGATATCAGTCCCGTTCGAAAAATGCTTGACGCTCGCGGCACAGTTAAATACCGTATCAATCGGTTCATTCTCCAGACTCTCAAAAACATCATACGAAACAACATCTCCGTCGACGGCGATCACACGATCCTCAAGAACATCGACAAACTCCCTGTCAAAATAATATATCAGCAGATTTTTCAACCGGCTTTTCGGAGAACTGTAGCTTCCCTTTCTCACGAGACAGTATGCCTTGCCTTTTTCACTCCTCAGATACTCGGCCAGCACATGCATCCCCATATACCCGGTTGCGCCTGTCAGGAAAATATTACCTATCTCACGGCTCTCTCCCTCGAGGAAATTCTCGACCGTATTATCCTTCAGGATCTCATTGATGCCATCGTAATCATATTTATCAAATACCGCGGAACCGCTCACAGACTCTGCCGGAACATCCTCCGAGAACAGCATGGTCAGCTGTCTCGGCGTTGTATATTTGAATACATCACTGTAATTCAATGTATAGCCCTTTTCCTGCGCGGCAATAACAACGCTCGTTACGACTAACGACGTTCCGCCCAGCTCAAAGAAATCATCCTCGGCGCCTACTTTATCAAGTTTCAACACGCTCGCAAATGTTTCACAGAAAAAGCTCTCGATCTCGCCGACAGGCTCGACATACTCACCACGCTCTACAGTCTGCGGCTCCGGAAGGTTTTTCGTGTCAAGCTTTCCGTTTGCGGTAACAGGAATACTGTCCATCTGCAGATATGCGGTGGGAACCATGTAATGAGTGAGTTTGCTTTTTAACGCGTCACGCAGTTTCTCTATATCTATGGTCTCATCCGCCGTGAAATACGCACATAGATTGTCCTGTCCGTTTATGCTTCGGATGACAACAACCGCCTTTGTAATGGAGGGCTGTTTCTCTATCAGACCGATGATCTCATCAAGCTCTATGCGCAGGCCTCTGAGCTTGATCTGGTTATCCTTTCTGCCGAGAATGATAACGTTACCCTCCGGATCCCATTTCGCGTAATCTCCGGTATGATAAACCCTCTGACCCCTGTATTCGGTAAAGTTCTTTGCCGTCATCTCCGGCAGTCCCCTGTATCCTCTGGCTACACCCGGACCGCCTACCAGGAGTTCACCTGTCACGCCCTGCGGAACAGGATTGCCGTCACTGTCAACTATATACTCGTCATAATTCGGAAGCGGTCTTCCGACGCTGATATGATCTGCATTTGTCAGCTCTGCCATATTTGAGGAAACCGTTATCTCCGTCGGGCCGTAGGAATTCATCAGACGGGGACCGTTATAGCCCTGCAGTCTCTCAAGCAGGGATTTCGGATAGGCCTCGCCTCCGCAGATGATCAGCCTGCACTTTTTCAATGCCTCCTCAAACGGCTCATACGTGAGATACTGCAACAGGCGGGATGGTGTGGCTGAAAAAGTATCAGCTCCCTTCCCCTCCAGGAGTTCTGTCAGCGCGCGTGGATCATTCATCTGCTCTTCATTTGCAAAAATTACTGTTTTTCCGTTGCAGAGAATTCCGACCGTATCCTTGAATGACATATCAAACGATACCGTCGTTACCGATACGATCGCTGACATCTCGTTCAAGACGTAATAGAAGAACGGACTGGCCTCGTCAGCGGAAACATAGTTTACAATTCCGCGATGCGTCAGCTCGACTCCCTTTGGTTTTCCGGTCGAACCCGACGTATAGATCATATACGCCAAATCTTCCGGATTAACATCTGTATCCGGTGCTCCCGGATCATCAATCAACCCGGTATTTTCATAAATATTTGCTCCGTTGACCGTGAGGAGTGATGAGATGTTCAGAACCTTGTCACGCTCATGCTCCTGCTCATGCTCATCAGTTGTAATGATATATTTTGCATCCGCATCAGAGAGTATATGGGCTATCCTGTCAGCCGGATACTCGGGATCACATGGTATAAACGCAGCCCCTGTTTTTAACACGCCGAACATTGCCGAAAAATAATACGCTCTTCTCGGCAGCAAAAGCACAACACTGTCTCCGCTGCCCACTCCTCTGCTCATCAGCTCATGCGCGATGATATTGGCAATCGAATTTAACTGCATGAATGTCAGTGTTTTATCCGATGCAATGACAGCGTTTCGATCGGGGTTTTCCACAGCTGCTTTCTCAATCATTTTATGCAGTAATTCCACATCACGATCGACATGTTTACAGCTTCCGAAATCAGTCACCTGCGATCTCATTGTTTCATCCATCATCGACAGTTTCTTTACCTCGCCGGACGGATCGGCTGCTAAATGGGTGAGAACATTTTTCACGCAACCGGCAAACAATTTCATGGACTCTTCCGAGTAAAGCGCATCGTTATATCTGATGCCTATGTGATAGGAATCATCCGTGCCGGTAATCGCAACCGTGGTTTTAAACTTCGGCTGTTCCAACCGCAGTGAGGATCTGGTATATGATATATCCTTTCCGCTGTCAGAAGCCACACCGACCTGATACTCATACATCAATTCAGTTCTGTATCTGTATTTGGATGCGATCTCCGTAAACGGCCATCTCTCATTCCGTACGCTGTCGCGAATAACCTCCTCAGATCTTCCGATGAGGTCACTCCCCGACATATTCTCTGAAAAATCCATAAAAAGCGGAATAGTATGCACAAACATACCTATGCTTCTGTTAGTATTTATGCCGTCCCTGCCTGATGATATCGTAGAGAGATAAACCTTGTCAGTAGAAGCAAAACGCGATGCCGCATAGAATACTGCCGCAAGAAATACCGATGAAGGAGTAGAGGAAGCCTCCTTTGCGAGTTTATCCACTTCATCCTTGCCGATAACAGCCTCACATGTTCCTATGCTGCCTTCCTCCTCCTGACCTGACAGATCTGTCGGAATTGATACCGGTTCCTCATAATCAGAAAACATTTTGTCGAAAAACTCTCCGGATTCCTGTAGCTTTCCTGACTCTTTATCTGCGATCTCATCCGCTACATAATCAAAATAATCATATTCCTCAGCAGGAATATCCTCACCGGCGAGAGCCTTGCATATTTCATTGATCAGAATCGCGCTTGACAGACCGTCAAATACGAGATGATGAATATCCTGCAGGAGGTATGTCTTCTCCGGGGTATCTACTACCGCGAACCTGTATAGTCTGTCTTTTGTAATTACAAACGGCCGGACAAAATCCTCTTTGAAATCAGAGAATTCCTCCTCACTCATTTTAAGAAGCGAAACCTCCGGCTCCTCATCTACCCGTGTCTGCTTGATCTGTCCTCCGTCCGAAACCATCCTGGTAGACAGATTGCCATGCGCGGCTACAACTTTTTCTACTGCAGACTTCAATTCTGACGCATTTACATCGTCAAATGCATAACACATGGGGATATTGTACAGACACTCGCTGTTGTCCCTGCGAGCCTCGTCATAGTACACACCAAGCTGAACCGAAGACAGCGGGAACTGACCTTTTTCATCAGCTGCGGTCTGAGCTGACACGCCGGGAACGGTTCCCTCGTCCGATGCCCCCTTGTTCATAACAATGTCATTCCACGCCTTTATTATAGTTGTCTCTATATCCGCTACACTCATTCCGCCGACGAGTTCGACAACGGGAATTATAACCCCGAACCGTTCCTTCAGCATAGGAACCACGCGGATTGCATTGATCGAATCCAGTCCGTAATTTTTAAGGCTTCCCGATACACCGATTTTCCCTCCGGAGAACACGCTTCCGAGAACCTCTATGATCTGTTCCTCCAACAGGGTTTTTTCTCTGTTATCCTCCTCCTGCTCTTCATCGGAAAACTCAGGCGTCGGAAGTGCTTTTTTATTCACCTTCTGATTCTGATTCAGTGGGATGCTGTCTATCTGCATGGTAACAGCCGGGACCATATACGGCGGTTTCCGCTCAAGGATAAAATCATTCAGCGACTTGATATCTATAGTTTTGTCAGAAACGATATAGGCGGCTATAAACTTGCCTCCGCTCGCCTCATCAAATGCCTGTACGGTAACATCCCTGATGTCGGGGTATTCGCGTATCACGTTTTCAACCTCCGGCATCTCGATACGGAAGCCTCTGATCTTGACCTGTCCATCATTCCTTCCGACAAAGTCAACCAGCCCGTTCGGCAGGATTCTGACTATATCTCCCGTTCTGTATGCGCGTATATATTTTTCATCCTTGTCAAACGGATTCTCTATGAATACCTCTGCTGTTTTTTCAGGACGGTTGAGATATCCTCTCCCCACCTGACGTCCCGATACGATCAGTTCTCCCGGAGCGCCTGTCGGAACGCGTCTGCCCTCCGGATCAACTACATAGAGCTTAGTATTGTCATTGGGAACTCCTATTGGTATTCTGTGATACAGTTTGTCAACGGTAAATGAAGTTACATTGACAGTACACTCTGTCGGTCCGTAGATATTAACCAGGTCAACGCCGTTATCAATATATATCGGAGCCAGCTTTTCTCCTCCGACTGACAGAGTCTCCAGTTTATCTCCCCTGTAAAACTCCATAAACTGTCTTCCGACCTGCGTGGTCATAAAACCTTTGGTCACTCCATGCTTGTTGTAATATTCATTTATTGCCATCAGGTCAAGGCGGATTTCCTCGGGAATAATAACCAGGGTACTCCCTGTTGTGAGAGTCGGATACATGTCCAGCATATTCGCGTCAAAACCATAGCTTGCATATGCAGCGGTAACACTCTCCGGAGTTAGATTCTGATTTTTTCTGTACCAGCTGATGTAGGTGGTCAGGTTTCCGTGCTCGAGAATAACCCCCTTCGGAACACCTGTAGAACCTGATGTGTACAGCATGATAAACCTGTCCTCCGGAGCAGGCGTTGTCTCTATACGATCCGCCTGCGGCAGAGCTTCTATCTCATCAATATACAGAATCGGGCCGGTATAACCGGGAACACATTTTTTAACCAGCTCCCTGTCCGCTATGAGCAGTTTTGCCGAAGCATCATTTATCATAAACTCCAGCCTCTCCGGAGGATATGACGCATCGAGAGGCTGATATGCGGCACCGCTTTTCAGAACACCGATAGAGGCTATAGCCATATACTGTGATCTGTTTATCAGTATTGAAACCACGTCCTCGGTACCGATGCCCTGACCCTTCAGGTGTGCGCCGATCCGCTCGGAAACTTCATCAAGTTCACGATATGTAACTGTTATATCATTAAAAACAACTGCATTTTTATCCGGATATTTCGAAACCATCCGCCTGAATAATGTGACTACATCTGTATATTCATACTCCGTATCGGTTTCATTGAATCGGTCGAGTTTTTCCTCCTGTTCCTGCGAAAGGACATTGATATCAGAGAGTTTTTCCGCGGACAGCATCTCATTCAGCACCTGTTCAAATGCCGCCGAAAAATTCTCCATGAACTCACGGCTGTACAGATTGCTCCTGTACACCGGTTCAAATATATATTTCCCGTTCATCCTCCACAGATACAAACGCATATCATAGTCGGATTCATTGGCCCTGATGTTTCCTATCCCGACCTCCCTGCCGTCAAACAGCATTGTCGTGCTTGCCATATCCCCCTGATATGCAAATGATACCTTCAGACTCAGGTCCAGCTCATGAGCCATGTCCATGTATGTAAAAAGTGAATGCTTCCGGCCGTCTGTTGTCTGCTGATCTAGATCCGCCAAATACTCATCAACTGTCCTGTCCGGTCTGATCCTGCTGATCGTCGGGAATGTGCGAACAAACATGCCGGCAGCTTCCTCGAGTCCCTTTACTCTTCCTGACATGGCGGAGGCGATCACCGATTCATCAGTGCCGGAATACATCGCGAGTGTGTACCCCATCGCTCCGAGAAAAATAGTTGAGGTCCTGACACCTGAACTGTTCTTTTTCTCCTTGACCTTCTCTCCCGATATATTATCAAACGGATATAAAAACTGGCCAAAACTGATGTTATCCTCATGTAAATCCGGCTCAGGATAAAAGCTCTCAACACCATCTAAATGACGCATATACCACTGTCTGTCCTCCTCATACTGAGGAAGTGATTCCTGCTCCTTTTCCCTGATCCCGAGTTCATACGGAAACAGCAGCGGCTCACCCAAATCCTCGCCGCGATATGCTTTTTCAAGATCGGTAAGGAGATTTTTCCTGGAGGTGCCGTCCATAACCATGTGGTGAAGCGGCACCATGAGGATTTTAGAATTCGGCGCCGTAAACAGAATTGCCCGGTAAACTGCACCGGCCTCCGGACCGTATTCAGGATAGTAGTCGTATTGATCGGGCTCATCGGTATCTATGGTTATCTCTTCTAATTTCAGAGGCTCACCACAATCATATTTATAAAACTCTCCGTTTTCATCCTGAGTGTAACGCGCGTTCAAAATGGGGTGTCTTTCAAACACTTTGCGTATCGCATTTTTTATCCTTTCGGTATCCTCATCAGCCGGAAATTTGACTGAAAATCCCATCCAGTATGCGTATTTCATCGGGTTGATCGTACACGCAAGAAAAAGTGAGAGTTCTTCCTTTGACAATGGATATTTTTTCATAAATGCCTCCTAATTAGAATTTCGCAAGTATTGAATTAAAACCTAACTGTCTTGAATACGCCGTCGATTTCGCTATCTTTTTAAACACCTCCATACCCTCGGCAGACAATGCGCTATCCGTTGTATCCTCAGTGTCTAATGTCAGCAGATTATTCGGTTTCGAGTTATCCCTGAAACTGATCGACACCTGCTCATCTGTCTTCGTTATGGTTATATCGATGAGCGGCTTTTTATTGCCTTTCGCGTTTCCCGCAACCGCTACCGTCATCTCCTCTATCGCCATAGCGAGCCTGTTCGCAAGATTAGTGTCATCAAGTATTTTCATAGCGCCTTGCCGGACTTTTTCTGAAAGACCTACTGCGGATTCCGCGTCTGCCTCCAAAGTGAAACTGACCATCCGGGTATCAGGATCAGGCGGTTGCAGGAGCAGATATCCCTGTGTATGCTCCTTTTTCTTGATAATGATACCTATCACCCAAACGGTGAGGAGTGTCAGAGCTTCCGAGCAGACAAACGCCAGCCAGAACAGATTCGGCGAAATCGCGCTCAACCCGAACGCAAACAGACACAGATATGCTATGCCGCTGAGTATGCTCATGGCTGACGCGAGGACGCTCCTTCCCGTTGTATTGTACAGATTCTGCAGATTGGTTTTGATGCCCATGACCGGTATGGCGAAAGCAAGGACTCTGATGGCAAATCTCGCGATCTCCTCCGTCTCCCCTCCTTCCAAACCGAACAGTCCGGCTATAAAACCGGGAGCTATGACCATCACAGCCATGAGTATCACACAGCCGGATATCACAAAAATAAGAGCTACCCTCATGCATTGCCTGATTCCGTAATGATCCTTTTCTCCGTGGAGCGAGCCTACAATCGGCAAAAATGCATCCGCGCCCCCGTTGGTAATGGATGTTGAGAAAAACAGTAACGAATTGCAGACAGTCAGCACCGATAATCCCGGAGAGCCGAGACAATACAGCACTATGGCATTCAGGATGATCCTTTTGAAAAAGTCTGAAACATGATAAAAAAATCTCGACGAGCCTCCGACGAGAACAGTTTTCAGGCAGGAGAAGAATTTACCCTTAAACGGGTTGACAAAATGAAATGATTTGTCCTTTGACAGAAACCATGGCAGGACCAGCGCTATGCCGAACACATAACCAAGCAGGGTAGAGAGTGACGCTCCCGTGAGACCGAGTCCAACGAATTTTATCAGGACATAATCAAGCACAAGGTTGATTGCATTTGATACAAGCGCAATGTACGATGCCATTTTGGGTTTCCCGTCTATCTTCATAAACTGCGCCATACCTAACGTCAGAAAAAGCGCGGGCAGCAGAAAAGGAACCGGACGAAAATACATGATCACTAATGAAGCGAGCTTCTCATCACTTCCCGAGAGCATATACGTGATAGGTTTGGCCGCAATCAGCATCCCCACAATAAAAACCGCGGAAACTAAAAGACCGACTATAATATCAACGGAGTAATATCTGTCGGCGCTTTCCCTGTCATGCTCTCCCATGGCAACGGATGCTTTTGTTGAACCGCCGATATTGAATATCATGAACAGCGCATTAACCAATGCTATGATCGGTGAACAGGCTCCTATGGCCGCGAGCTCCCTTTCCCCCAGCAGGTTACCCACTATGGCGCTGTCAACCACCGACGCGCAGGCCAGCGCGGCAGATGTAAGCACGGAAGGTATCAGATACTCTCTGTATTTTATTTGAATTAAGCGGGCATTTCTGCTGTATCCACTATCGTTCACTCCACTCCTCCTACAAACTTCAAAAAAATACACAATCGTACTGAATAATGATACCACATCCGCGCGTTTTTTGCAATAATTCTTTTTCAGCGGTTTGGTTTACAATC
The DNA here is from genome assembly GCA_017614395.1 of Eubacterium sp. GTDB lineage: Bacteria > Bacillota > Clostridia > Lachnospirales > Lachnospiraceae > Eubacterium_F. The sequence continues at coordinate 70,922 of JAGABX010000091.1, read as the reverse complement.
TCCCTGAAATATGGTAGAATACGAATTGGACCCAGACACAGTTCGAATCTTTAGTTGAATTACAGGATTGATATTGGGAGCGGCAACCGGACGGGTTCAGTCAGATAATCATACAAGATTAGAGGAGGAGATCATCATGAAAAAGAACCACTCCATACGATTCCGTATATTTGTCCGATTTTTAGCAGTCGTTACGGCCGGCTTGATATCATGGTGCATTCTCGCCTTTGTATTGAGCCGCACAAATATGCTTAATCAGAGCAGGGAATCTTCAGTCGAAGCGTTTAAGCTGGTTCGGGACATGTATGACTTTAATCCCATCATGAAGGAACTGACTCTGGGTGATAAAATAGATGAAGAAGAAATAAAAACCGCCCGGCTGCGGCTTCGATGCATATGCGGAGCTTTTAAAATGCGGCATATGTACCTGTTCCGGACCGATATTATGTCGGGCGAGCGAACACTCTATCTATCCGTCACTCCTGAGGACAAACCTGATGACGAGGCAATCAACTCGTACAACAGCTTTCAGGAGAGCCTGACCGATAAAATCAGCGTAGAGGAAATCGTGGCAATGAGCGGGATTACACCCGATGAGCCTGCCATCCTGTCCGGTTCAAACGACGAAAAATACATTTGGTTCACTCCCGTGCTAGATAATAACGGCAATGTAGACATGCTCATCGGAATGAGTTTCGACACCACCCATGTTGAATCCAAGCTCCTTCGGATCACGCTGATCCTGCTGATTCCGATTGCTGCCATGCTTTTTCTGATACTGCTGTTGTTGATGTTATTCGTGAAAAAGATAGTAATTAAACCGCTTTCCATTGTTTCCGAAAGCATGTCTTTATTTGTGGAGGATTATTCGCAGGAAATCCCTCCTCTGACGGATACACTCAATCCTCAGGGTGAGATCAGGGAAATTACAAGCTCATATGACACGATGAAGACAGATATTGTGAAGCTCATTGATGACATACGCGCATTTTCGGAGGAAAAAGCCAAACAGGATGCGCTTGACAAAATCACGGAACAGATTCAAAAAGGAATAATGCCCTCGAAAAAAGAACTGAAAGGTGAGAACTTCGAGGCTTACGCGTCGGCTGAATCCGCCAAATCGGTCGGCGGCGATTTTTATGATTGTTTTACAAGGAATGATGGTTCGGTATGCGTTGTGATGGGTGATGTCTCCGGCAAAGGGATCGCCGCTGCGCTTTTTATGGCCATGACAAAGACCATGATACGCGAACATCTGATAATGGGCGAATCGCCTGCGACGGTTTTGAATTATGTTAATGACGACATATCCGAATCCAATCCGGAGAATATGTTCGCAACCGTATTCGCCATGGTGCTGAATCCGGCCGACGGTACTGTTACCTACGCCAACGCAGGACATACACATCCCATTGTATTCAGTGTCATGCCGGCAACACAAGCAGGTTTTGCGGAATTCCTCAAAACAGAGAGCGGAATGGCCATCGGACTGTTTCCAGATGCCGAAATAGTCGATGAGACGATGACACTGACAGCTTCACAGGGAATACTCCTGTACACAGACGGCATCACAGAGGCTGTAAATATTGATAAAAAGTTTTTCGGAGAGGACAGACTGCTGTTCGCAATGAACGAGCTGCTGACCTCTCCGGAAAATCTGTCAAACGGGAATACCGCAACCGGGATTGTAAAGAAAATCATCTCAGATGTCAAACAATTCGAGGAGGGCTGCGACCCGTTTGATGATATTACTGTACTCGCATTATATAGCAGCAGTAAACGCTGAGATTCTATCGCTGTTTCCTAAATACTTCCATGTCAACCATTCCCTCGCTCTTCGCAACAATAAATGTTCCAACTACGTCTCCGAGACAATTGTTGGCTGTGGAAAACATATCAATGATCGGGTAAACTCCCATGATCAACGCCACAGCCTCGACGGGAACGTTTACCTGTTCTGCCAGCATTGCCAACAGCACAAGTCCCGCATTCGGGATTCCCGGAGCCCCTATAGAGAGCATCAGTATCATTACCATCAGCGGGATCAGCGTATGCGGAGTCATTCCAACTCCGAAAATATGGCAGAACGACAACGTGATATAAATCAGCGAGATAGATGCGCCATCCATATTTATCGTAGCCCCGAGAGGGATAGTCAGCGAAAAAATACGCGGATGGATTCCGAGTTCATCACGGCAGGTTTTCATATTCAGCGGGATGCAGGCATTGCTTGAACAAATTGAAAACACCTGAAGCATCGTCGGAAAATATTTGGCCAGCAAACGCAATGGATTGGTCCGCGTAAATATCAATAACAGGATCATATACACGATGATCATCTGCGCAATGCTCGCAATGAAACCTCCTACGATACTGAGTACGGAAAGAAGCGATGATATACCGGTAGTCAGCACCATAGCGCACATTGAACAAAATGTCGCGATCGGAATCACCTTCATGAAGATTGTGGTTATCTTCATAAACAATTCATTGCAGTTGTCAAATAAAGTCGAGATCATTTTAGTCTTCTCACCCAGCAGGCTGACCGTGATTCCGCATATAACTGCAAGGAAAATAACCTGCAGCATATCCGAGTTCAGAAACGGCTTGACAAAATTGTCAGGAACAATATTGATAAACGTATCGAGAAGAGATACTGACGAGTTGCTGGCATCCGATGCAATCTGTGACACATCACCGGCCATCTGGGTAGCGAGTGCCGGATCTCCTGTTTTCAAGAACATAAATGTAACGAGTCCGACGATTATAGCCAAAACCGATGTCATCATATAAAACCCAAATGTTTTGGCGCCTATTCTGCCGAGTTCCGACAGATTACCAAACCCTGACACACTGGTAACGATTGAGAAAAAGACAACCGGCGCGATTACTATTTTCAGCGCGTTCATAAATACGGTTGTTACAGTGGACAGGATATTCTTATTAATCCATGCGTTCGCGCTCTCCGGCAAAATTGCGCTTAACAATAGTCCGGTCAGTATACCGAGTATCATTCCGCCCATTATCAAAAACAGCGTCCGATAACGCGAGCGGGCGATATTGATACTGATTTTATTCTCATTATTTTTATTGGAATACTTTATCTTTTCTTTCAGTGTTTTTAACAGAATACTGCGGATATGCCCCTCCGTATCGGCGCTCATCCCCTCTGTATCCAACCTCATCTCTGTAGTATTCTCTAAAAAATCCTCGCCGAAAAAATCAAAAGCTTCGCCTGCTGCCTTCATCCAGATTATCGTATTTCCGAACTGATTCTTGATACCGATCCGGATTTTTGCATTCTCGTCGGCATTTTTGTCAAGATTAACAAGCGCTTCCTCTGCTGCCAGAATAGCTAAAACCTTCTCCTTTTTATCCATCTTCCGTTCGTCTACGACACTGTGGATAAATTTCAGGCATCCTTCGATATCGCCCCTGGTTGTTTCAAATTCTTTTTTCATTATGCATACCCTCGCATCAATCTTCAAAAGTAAATTTTTTATCCAATCCAGCCATCTTCATTACATCCAAAATCTCCGGCCTGATGCCGCGGATTTTCATATGTCCGTTCATCTGTTTATACGCCGTTACTATTTGACGCAAACCCGCTGAAGAAATATACTCCATCTCCTTCACATCCAGGATCAGCTCCCCGGCATCCTCCGGTACTTTTTCCAGTTGCTCTGCCAACTCCGTTGATGTCTTGGTATCAAGCCATCCCTCAATCGCAATGATATGCGTGGTTCCCTCGTTCGATACAGTTAGTTTCATGATATACCTCCTCAAATCTTGTATGATTATCTGACTGAACCCGTCCGGTTGCCGTTACTCTGATTATTTCCCACCTGCCATGTTATTCAGCAATTCCTTTTTCAGGATGTAATACTGTGTCAGGAGCTGATTTAGTTTGGTTTCCTTTATCAAGACCGCTTTATCATCGATTTTTGCCACCATGCGGTCGTCGATCGTTTCACCTAAATCATTGATATACTCGTGGATAAACGCGCGCCAGAACCTCCTGCAGACCACGGCATCCAATCCGAACGTTCTCTCACAGTAACCCGGATCATCTATCTCTATTCCGACCAATGACGCGTATAGTGCCTGCAGGTCAAAAACCGGATGTCCGTACCCACAGCTGCCCATATCCATCAGCATCAACTCATCACCGTCAATAAATACATTATCCGGGTTGAGATCACCATGAATAAATGTATCACAGTCAGCCATGCTCTCAACCAGATTGCTCAGCTGCTCCCACCTGGCCGAATTGATTTTGCCTTTCATTCTGTCTAACCAGCCCTTGTACCGCTTTTTTATGTCAGGGAGCGCACCCGGAAGAATCTCTGTCGAATGCAGTCTTTTGGTAAAGCGCGCGAACTTGACTGCAGTCTCCTCCACTCTGTCGGGATTCTTGCGAATAAACTCCGTCACGCTGTCACCGTGTATCTCCTCAGACATGATTCCGTATGAATCTCCGCATCGCACGATCAAAAACGTTATCAGAGTCGGAATCCCGAGAGCCAATGATTTCTTGGTCATATCCAATTCCTGCTCTACATCCTGCAGCGACATGTCCTCACGATATACCTTGACCATTACGTCCGTTCTCTTGCGATACATCGAGCCGTTAATACCGGAATAGATTTTCTCACAGCCGGTAATATCACAAGCCGGAACAGGAACCCTGACCGTAAAAATATTATCAAAGCCGGTCATTTCAAGAATCTTGTTAATTTCGCTGCCGACATTCTTCAGGGTTATTTCTTTATTCCTTTTTTTCTTGACCGTCAGTAATGCCCTGAGACCGGCGCTGGACAGATATTTCAGTTTGGCGCACTCAAATTCCAGTTCCGAATCCGGATTCTGATCAACTATTTTCATGATCTCATCCTGTACCTGTCCGGCATTATTTCCGTTTATTACCTCAGGCAGTATTATTTCAAGTTTGTTTTCCTCTTTATTATAATCCATTATTCTTCTCCGCTTTCTTCTCCGTTTTCAGAGTCCGATTCAGCAACAATCTTTCTCTTTTTAATTAACACCCTGAACCCGAGAATAATTTCATTCAGGCCGCTGATTGTCATTACTATTCCGGATATAAAATAAACTGCTTTCATTCCGGCGAAATGGGTAACGATCATAACCAGCGAAGTAACGATGAGCACAATGTCGATGATTATCTGTGCCCATGTGGCACCATCTGTTTTTCTCTTTACATAATCCGCCGCGTTCAACAGTTCACCGTTGTATCTGACGAAATCAGCCTTGACTGCATTATTCACATCATATACTACAGAGTTTTTTTCTACTTTAGCCTCTGCATTTTTTTTCTTTTCTATTCTTTTTTCACGTATATTCCCAAAATCTATAAGCAACAACAGATTTGTTATGCAGCAGATTATTACAGCTAAAAAGAATAAAACCTGAACCAACGGACCGAGAGCATTGGAGAATATAATCATGACCGCGCCGATAATCGTGAACACAATGGTTTCTATTATCGGTATGAGGTTCGTCCGCTTGAAATTTTTGGACGTTATATATCCGGCCAGCAGTCCGACCATTGCGATAATGATAGCCAGCCCGAGCCCCCACGCTATCTTTTTCGGAGCGCTGTTTGGATCGAGGGCAACCCTGATTCCCAAAAAAGCAAGCAACCCACCGAATACAAGACGACTTCCGATCAACAGCATTACACTGTTAACAACATCTCCGAAACTGATTTTTTTCTTTTCTTTTTTCTCCATACCCACCTGTTATATACAAACCCGTGAACACTTTCTTTTACATTAGTTCGTACTGCCAAGTCATGAGAAACAACCGCAACAATAAATGATACTGAAAAAACATCCTCGATTAACAGCTATTACGCAGATCTGTTGATAACATCAAATTTATCCTGAAGCAATTGTTTGGCTATCTCAATCTGTTTCTCATTATCAACACTGCTTTTCTTTTTCCTTCTCTTCTCAAAATGAGCGTTTTGTGTCGCGCGACCGATATCGTCACAGCAGCCTATGATTCTCTCAAAGCTATGTGTCATCTCCGAAACAAACGCATGCTGCTCATATGTGTATTCTCCCTCATGCAGGCGATGCATTGATTTGCGTATAACCGCGTTCTGCATGTCACTGATAACCTCTCTGAATGCCGGTATTGCTTTGACAAATGCAGGATTATCATTCCTGAATCCGTCGAGCGCGATCACCATGACCTCATCCATTGCCGAATAGATGGCGGCGAGATCCTGCATGGATTCCTTCGGATATTTGAAGTTATCAGTATTGATACGCTTCGCGGAGCCGAAAATGCTCTGGTATATGTAGATTATATTCATGAAATCTGCGCTCGCCTGCTTGACCATCATCAGCCTGCGCGAATCCTTTTCCGATAATGAATCCGCTGCGATTTTGACAGTGTATTCAGTCAGTTTTTCATTGTAGAGAATGATCCTCTCACACTTTTTATTAATTTCAATCCACATTTCCCGCTGTCCTTTTCCGAGAGTGTTTCGGATATCAGTAAACACCTCGGACAACTGATCCGCGATCATATCGGCAACCTTTTTCGCCTGAACAATAGCGAAAGGAGCAGTTTTTAACAGCACCGGATCGAGAGCGGAAACAATTCTGTCTATATCCTTCTCCTCCTCTGTCTGCGGCAATACCAGATTCACCAGTTTGACCAACACGCCGGACATCGGCAGCAAAATTGCCGAATAAGCAACATTTATGAGCGAGTGGATCAGCGCTATTCCGACAAGGCTCGCGCTCGCCGACAGGAACGGAAAATGAATAAACGAGTTTATCGTATAGAATATTGCCATAAATGATATGGTCTTTATCAGATTATAGAACAGGTGCAAAAAGCTGGCGCGCCTGCCGTTTCTGGAACCGCCGATCGAAGAAATGATGGATGTGATGCAGGTTCCCATCTGTGCGCCGCATATCATCGGAACGCATACCGCATATGGGACTCCTGTCGACATTGCCAATGCCTGGATGATGCCGACGGTCGCATCACAGCTTTGAACCACCATGGTGAACAATACCGCAACCATATATCCGAGAATAGGATTCTCAAAACTTGTCAGAAGTCCCCTGAACGACTCCATCTCGCCTATGGGTTTCATAGCGGAACTCATCATCGACATGCCCATCATGAGCAGGGAAAATCCGATGATGATATTGCATATTGTTTTGACTGAATCCTTTTTGGAGAACATGATGCAGAAAACAGATCCCACCATCAGAAACGGTGCTAAATTCGCAGGCTTTATGATAGTCATAATCAGGCTGTCCTCACCCACGGCGTTCAAACTCAGCAGCCATGCCGTGGCAGTCGTGCCCAGATTGGCTCCGAGGATTACATTGACGGCCTGAAACAGAGTCATGATACCGGCATTTACAAATCCGACAACCATTACCGTTGTTGTAGATGATGACTGCACCAGCGCTGTAATTCCCGTTCCGAACAGATAACCGGATATCTTTTTCTTGGTAACGCCCTCGATCACATTACGGAGTCCGTTACCTGTAATCTGCGTCAGGGATTCACTCATCAGGCTCATACCGAACAGAAACATCGCCAGCCCGCCCATCAGGGAGGCAATCATCAAAAACACTTCCACAGCGCTCATTTTTATCTCCTATATATTACATACAAAACTGCATAATTATATGACTAACGGGTTTATCTGAAGTTACATCAGCGGGGCAATAACTCTCAGGAGCGAATCGCCTAAACGATGCATGACTCCGAACTGTACCTCCTCGAATGTAATCTGATGGCAATCCTTCAGTGTTTCCTCATAATCATTTTTCAGATCATCGACCATGTTGGATTTATAGAATACAGAATAGCACTCAAAATGCAAAAACAAACTGCGGTAATCGAGATTCACGGTTCCTATTCCTGCCAGCTTGCCATCCATCAATACAGCCTTGGCATGAACAAATCCCGGCGTATATTCATATATTTTCACTCCTGCCTGGATGAGATCGCCATAGTGGCTCCTTCCTATCCTGTGTACCATTTTCTGATCCGGTATTGCCGGAGTGATAATCCTGACATCAATGCCTCTCCTCGCCGCACGGATAAACGCGTCAAAAAGCGTATCCCCCAGCATCAGATACGGTGTATAGAACCAGACATACTCGGTTGCCATGGAAAGCATTTCCGTAAAAAGCGTGTTACTCGTCGGCTCATTCCTCATCGGAGAATCATAGTACGGAAGGATATATCCGTTATTCTCGTCATGCGCCTCCTCAAATTCAGCTTCACGCAACAGCTCCTGAGGTATTTTGTCATTCGAAAAAGCATCCCAGAACTCCGCGAACATATAGGTATAACTGCGAACCGCAGGTCCGGTAAGCCTGAAACACAGATCCTTCCATTTACCGAACGGATGGGTCTCGTTGATATACTCGTCAGCGAGGTTGATTCCGCCGCTGTACGCGATCCTGCCGTCGATGACCATGATCTTGCGGTGGTCTCTGTTATTCAACTGTGACTTGATCAAAAAGAAAGGATTGAATGCGATACACTTGATCCCCCTGGTCGCGAGATACTTAATATCCTTTCTCGAATAGGTGCTGAGACTGCCGAAATCGTCATACATAACACGTACATCGACACCTGCGGAAGCCCTCTCCGCCAAAAGATCAACGAGCGTATCCCAGAATTTTCCCGACTCAATAATGAAATACTCGAGATAAACATATTTTTCAGCAGTTTTCAGATCCTCACACATATCCGCGAATCCCAATTCGCCGAACTGATAGTATTTTGATGTTCCGTTAACGAGGATCGGAAAATGCGTTGACTCCATCACATGGTTCAACGTCTGCGCTATGCGTGGTTCCTCCTCCCTGATTTTGCCGATTACGGCCGCGTGCCTTGATTCGATTTCAGCAGCCGAACCCGAGAAACTGTCAGCAAGGAGATCCTTCGAGGACTGCTGCAGGCTTCTCTTCAGTTTTTTGCCGGTTTTTTTGTTGCCTAATGTCAGATACATCATGGCGCCTAAAACGGGCAACAACAGCAGGACAATTGTCCAAAGCAGCTTGTAGGCGCTCTCATCCCGCTTATTTACTATATGTATTACGAAAAACAGACCGAGCAATGTGAATACAGCCGTGATTATGCTGCTCAAACGCCCATCAAGCACCCGGTTCAAAAGCATGTAGATAACAACATAAAATCCGACCTGCAACGCTATCGCCGGAAGAACAATGAGTATCCTACCTATAATTCTTTTCATACTGAAATTCCCCCACATATTATACCCGCTGATCAAAATGTGTTTTTCTCACGCGAGTTTACTGATAAAAACGATAGTATTTTACCATAATTGTTTCGAATAGTCAAGAAATCGAAAAAAAATATGGCTTCGAACAATATGGTTTCTACAGTATTACTTTTCCCCTTGAAAAAAAACGGCATACAAAGTATAATAGAAACATCCAAATAAAAACGAGGTACTGTACAAATGATAAAAAAACTTAAAAACCAGATCAGAGAATACTTTGTCGGACAGGAGAAGGTTGCGGAGAACCTCCTGATATGCCTGCTCGCAGGGGGACACGTACTGTTGGAGGACGTTCCCGGAGTCGGTAAAACCACACTGGCCAGAATACTGGCAAATTCAATGGAATGTGATTTCGGACGAATACAGTTCACACCGGACACTCTCCCCGGAGATGTCGTAGGGACCTCCGTCTACAACCCTAAAACCGGTGATTTTTCATACCGCGAGGGCGCAGTGATGCACCAGATCATTTTGGCTGATGAGATTAACAGAACCTCACCGAAAACCCAGGCCAGCCTCCTCGAAGCCATGGCAGAGGGCAGGGTGACGGTTGACGGGGAAACGTACCCGCTTCCACAGCCGTTCATGGTCATCGCCACTCAAAACCCGGTGGAATTTCTCGGCACCTATCCTCTGCCTGAGGCGCAGATGGATCGTTTCATGATGCGGCTCTCCATAGGATATCCCGAAAACGATGAGGAGTTCCGTCTCGCGAAAAACTTTTTGTCGGGAAAAACAGTGGAAACGGTTCAGGGCGTTTGCACAGCAGCGGATATCATAAACATCCGTGAAAAGGTAGAAAAAGTCACGATCAGCGATAATATCATAGTTTACATTCAGGATATAGTGAGGCTGTCACGAGAGGAAAACAGTTTTGTACTGGGCGCCAGTCCCAGAGCAATGCTCGCTCTCATCAGGGCTTCACAGGCGAGAGCTTTCATATCTGACAGAGATTTTGTAAAGCCCGATGACGTAAAGGCAGTTGCAATCAATGTACTCCACCACAGGCTGAGCCTGACACCGGAGGCCAAGATCAGAAACGATGATGTCGACAGATTGTTGTCGGGCATACTTTCAAAAGCAACTATTCCGATGAATTAATCAAGCCTCCGGCAGATGCCCCGGGAGCAGCAGAAGATCTTGCAACGCCCGTTGCTTCCGGCAGTCTGTCTGCAAAGGATCATAATGAAACGAAATCGCGTGGTTTTAGCCATATTGTGGATTCTGTCATTAGTTGGGATCAGCTTTTTCGGAGGTCCCGTCAGCTATGGCTTTTTTGCGCTATTCACTTTTATTCCGGTTATCAGTCTGATTTATTTAATACTCGTCTATTTCTTTTTCCATATATATCAGGAGCCTGATAAAAAGCATCTGACCGCAAATCATATCACGCCATTTCATTTCATTCTTGCAAATGAATTTCATTTCGGATTTGTGAGTGTCAGGGTCAGGTTTTATTCTTCTTTTTCCACCATAATAGGTTTAGATGACGGGGTTGAATACGAGTTTCTGCCCCATACCGACATACGCATGCAGACCGGTTTGAACTGCAAATACCGCGGGGAATATGAAATAGGAATCAAAACAGTTGAACTGGTTGACTTTTTCCGATTATTCCGCATCTCCTATCATAACAAAGAGGCTCGTCGTGTCGTCGTGAAACCGGACATTGTTGAGCTCACCGAAATCAGAAGTATCAGCCTCTCACAAACATCTGCCCGCGATTCCCGTATCAATCGGACAGAGAGAGATGTTACCGTGCGTAAATATGAGTTCGGAGACGATCCTCGATTAGTTAACTGGAAGGCCACGGCCAGGAGCGGTGAGCTGTTAGTTCATAAACGCATAGGCGAAGAACGCGTCGGCATAGGCATCCTGTTAGGGACTCACCGGATCAGCGGCGATAACATGGAATACATTCCGGTTGAGAATAAAATGCTTGAGACCGCGATCGCGCTGACATTGTTTTTCGCGAAAAAGAATACTCCTGTGTACTCGTACCATATCTCAGGAAGGCTGAGTGAAATCAGTGTATTCGGAATAGATTATTTCAATGCCTATTATGAACAGATGTCGGCTGTGGCATTTCGTGAGGATGTTACCGAGGAAATGCTCATGGGCGAGGCGGGTTCAAGACCTGAAATATTCCGCTGCAAAACCGTTTTTATGGTTCTCCGTGACTGGTCGGAAGAGATATACAATCTGGCGAAACGTCTCCATGAGAACGGCGTACTCACGGTAGTCTATCTGGTCAGAGACGTTTCTGAAGGCATGACTGTTCCCGTGATACCGGGTGTTATTATCAGATGCATTCCCAAAAACGCGGACATAAGGGAGGTGATCTGATGGCTCAAATTCTGCACGATCTGCTCTATATGGTTCCGTTATGCCTGCTTGCTCTGAACTCCGGTGAAGAGTATCTGTCATGTCCTGAAAAAAAAGCAGTTTTCTATTTATGCGCATTAGCCACTCTCGGAATCTGTCTGTTATTAAAATATTGGAAAAACAGGATAAAATATCTGATTCCGGCAATTATCGCAGTGTTCTGCGCCGCTCTGCTGTTGATCCGTCCCTCCCGGGAATGGGGAGAATTTCTATGGAACGGCAGATTTTTGATCTGGTCTGTCGTTGCAGGATTAGTCGGATTTTTTGTCGGCTGGCTATGGGTATCCTCGCGAATAGCAGCAGGCTGTTTTTCAATCGCTATGATCACCGCGCTTGTTTTGATTATGATATACTACCCTGCAACTGACAAACTCATAGTTGATCTCGCCATATTTTTGCCGGTACTGTTCGTGACCGGGGAGATTCAGCAGCATTGGAAAAAGCACGGTTATTCCGACAAAGCAGGGCATATGGTATCAATAGCACCGTTCCTGATAGTTTTGGGAGTAGCTGTTTATTTCGCCCCCGCTCCCGAAAAGCCCTATGACTGGAATTTCGCTGTACGTATATGGGAGGGCACGACCGACGCTATCAAATGGGTGGGACGGTTGTTTACGGGACCTGACGAGGAATATGACGCCGTTGTCGGATTCTCCGAAAGCGGCAGTTTCATGGGCAATCTCTCCGACACAGATGACACGGTCATGACTATGTCCGAAAAAAACGATCCGGGACAGGCGGTATACCTGCGCGGAAAGGTTATGGATTCATTTGACGGACGAAACTGGACAGATACATATACAGAGGAAAACAGGGATGACATTTTAGATGTTATTGAAACTCTCTGTGCGGTAAATAATTACGATCCGGATAATATGTCAGACTATCTGCGTAAGGTTAATCTGAAAATCAAATTTGAGGATTTTAATTCGTCATACATTTTTACCCCGATCAAAGCCATGCCACGATGGGATCATATCGATGATAAGGGTTATTCACAGACAGGCGGGAATCTGATAGCAGATGAGATCATGGAGACCGGAACGGAGTATACAATTCCGTTCTACAGAACAAACAATGACCATGCCGTTTTCACTGAATTACTGCGTACCGCTCCTGCCCCTGATGAAAAAAGCTGGGAGGTTACAAGGGCGATGTACGAATCACAGGATACCTCCAGACAAAACACCGACGGACGAGGCTCCGGTGTTTCCGATGCATCATTTACGGCATATTCGGAATATAAAAACAGAATATATAAATACTACCTGCCGGATACACAAATATCATCAAACGCATCCGAATATCTGCGGAAATTAACAAACGGCGCGGAAACCGGTTACGACCGCCTGTGCCGGATAGAGACTGCCCTGAGCGCATTTCATTATACAACATCACCGGGAGTTTTGCCGGAGGAAATAACAACACCTGAATTGTTTTTAGATGATTTTCTGTTTAAGAAACAAGAGGGCTATTGCAGTTATTTTGCGACTGCATTTGTTTTGATGGCCAGAAGCATCGGGATTCCGGCCAGATATGTGCAGGGATTCCGCGTGAAAAAGGGTGGAAGTGATACAACAGAGGTCAAATCCAGCATGAGCCACGCATGGCCCGAAGCATATATAGACGGGGTAGGATGGATCTCGTTTGAGCCAACGCCGGGTAAAAAGCGGCGTGTATCATGGAGTGTTTCAAATGATACGGACCAAAACCCCGACCGGGTTGTAACCCCGCCGGTTCAGCCGGAAAATGTATTACCGGAGCAAACCACTCAGGATACGGAACCCGTAAATAAATCCACGGATTTTAATTGGAGTATTATCATTATTTGTGTGATTGTTCTGATAATGGCTGTTTTAGCATTTTTCATCATAGACAGGGCATTGACATCCGCACGTTACAAACGGTTAAGCACTGCAGACCGGTTCAGTGCAGTCTGCAAAAGGAATTATAACATTCTGAGCTTTTTAGGATACAAACTGAAACAGGGAGAAACAATAGAAGAATTCCATAACAGAACAAATGAAAAAATACCCGACAGCGCATTGGACTTTTTGGTTGAATGTGAACTCATCGCATATGCCGGTAAGCCTGTGGGTGAAGGCAGTCTGAATACAGCGATAAATGATCAGCAGGATTTGATGAACTTTTTAAAACAGGAAAAAGGAAGATATTATTTCTGGTACAAATTCAAGCTGCGCAGTATAAAATAAGACGTAGTATGAAACAGGTATGTTCACGACCGATAACTGATAGAACAATGAGAGATTTCATTCATGCGCATCCCTATAGTAATAAAACATATACTGCTGATAAACACCGTTATATGGGCTGTATTTTTCCATCGGATACCCATCCGGATACTCGTTCTCCAAAATCCGTTTTATCCATACATCAATCGGAAATGCGTCGATATGGTGCAGGCCGAACAGCGACACGCAATTCGCAACCTTCGCTCCCACTCCGCATATGGAGGTCAGCGAATTTATGGTTTCAACCCCGGGCGAGTTTATCAATCCATACAAATCGATATCACCCTGTGCCACTGATTTTGCCGCCTCATGAACATATCTGCATCGATATCCCAATCTGCATTCTGATAAATCATTTTCACTTAACGACAGAATGTCCTCCGGCGCAGGAAAAACATAATATGAATTTCCATCCGCAGACCTGCCGGTTTTGCCTGCCGCTTCACACAACAGTTCAATGCTTTTTTTAATAGCGGGAATATTCCTGTTCTGTGAAATAATAAAACTGATCAGTGTTTCCCACGGATCCTGTCGCAGTATCCTGATTCCCCTGCCGTACTCGCATGCTCCAAACAAAAACGGATCATCCGCCTTGTTTATACGTGTCCTGATATCGGCATAACAGGTTTCCAAATCAAAATAATCACGCCAGATACTGTCAAATTCATCATCGTCACATGACAGTTCATATCTGCCGTCTCCTGCATAGTATATATCTAAACACTTTGAACGATATGGAATCCTATATATGTTTTCGTCAAGTTTTTTCCATCTGAAACATTGACCGCTTTCCGCGATCAGATCTAAATCGAAATCATCCGTGACAATCATTTCATACATAGATTATTACCTACTAAAACAGGATACAGGGATTCCCGGTGTCTGGGAATCCCTGTTGTATTGAAAGGGGAGAGCAGGTTCTCACCCGCCCTGGCATAAGTTATGGACGATCAGCCGTTAAAATAACTGATCGTGTCGGTAAGCTCTGTAGCCATGCTCTCAAGTTTACCGGCCTCATCGGAGATTATAGCAAACGTGTTATTCAATTCCGCCATGGAAGCGTTTGTCTGCTCGGAAGCCGCAGCGTTCTCCTCTGAAATAGCGGACAAATCCGAAATAATCGATTCAAGCTGATTTTTGGCATCTCTCAGACCGTCAATCCTCGACGCGATGCTCTCTGAGTTTTTAGCAACAATATCTACATTGGATACCATACCCTCCATGTTCTCGCGCGTTCCGTTCATCTGCTCTGACTGGGTTTCAAAACTCTCATTCAGTTTCTGCAGAACCTCAACGCTTCGCGACGAATCCGAAACGAGCTGATCAACAATCTTTTTAATTTCATCTGCGGAATTACTGGACTGCTCAGCCAATCCACCGATCTCGCCGGCAACTACCGCGAATCCTTTACCCGCCTCTCCTGCGCGCGCCGCCTCGATGGACGCATTCAACGACAGAAGATTTGTCTGGGTAGCGATAGCATTGATCGCCTGCGTAAACTCGCTGATAGCCTCTGCCGATTTGTTGGTTGATGTTATCGTCTCGCCGATCTCCCGAACCGACTCCTGAACCTCGTTACTGGACTCAATGAGTTTTCCGAGAGCCTCCATTGCCTGCTCACAGGCATGTTTCATATCTGACGAGGATGTATCCAGCTCATTGACATTTGCTGAAATTATCTCAATATTCTCTGCGATCGTATCCGTATTGTTCGCTGCATCCTGCATGCTCTCAGCCTGACTGATCGCGCCGTTGCTGATATCATCCACAGCCTTCGTGATCTGACCCGACGCCTCATACGCCTGAACAGAAGAGTTCGAAAGACTGGCACCTGCACTTTGTATCTCGTCTGACATATCCTTCGTTGTGCGGATGACATGTCCGAGTTGCTCACTGAGGTTTCTCGCACCCTCGGCGATCATTCCCACCTCGTCCTTGCGGGCTATGGCAGCCTCCTCAATATTCAAATCAAGCTTGCCTCGTGACAATTCATCAAGCTCGCCGGCAACATTTTTCATCATTCTGGAAACACGCGCAGCTACCAACAGCCCGGCTATTGCCATGACAGCAACCAAACCTACGGCCAAAATGATCATAAAGATGATTACGCCTCTGACCTCTCCTTCCACATCCTCACTCGGACGTCCGGCAAATACCATACCGGCAACCTTGCCGTCAGAATTGGTCATAGGTGCATAGTATGCAAAATATTTTGTCCCACCTATATCCACATTTGTAGCGAAATACTCCTGACCTCCGGTGAGCACCTCACTGATGACCTTCTCGGAAGCCTTGGTTCCGGTGGTTTTCTTCCCTGTTTCATCCTTGGTCGTCGTTACATAACGTGTATCCCCGAAAAAGAGTGTGTACTGCAGGCCTGTTTGGCCATTCAGGTTATCCAGTATTTTCTCATATTCCTCAGTTACATCCTGTTCGCCCTTGAACAAATGATCGTCCTGCGCTGACCAGTCGCCGTCCCAGACACTGCTCATCTCACTCTGCAGCTGTTCACAGGCAACCTTCAGCATTTCCTCTACGGTCTCATGATAGGCTGTCGATGTTTTAAATGCGCTGAACACCGTAAGTGTTGCTGCAACAACGACTACCGCTCCGATCGCGATATAAATGACCTTCGACACCAGTTTGCGGTTATGCTTGTTCTCCCCCATTCTAATACCTCCTGTTTCCCCAAATTGCGGGTAATCAATGAAAAAGTCCGAAAATCTGAAGCTTCAAACTTTTTATCCACATATGAAACATTATACACGAAAAAGGGTTGAAAAAATAGACTTAATTTGATATAATGTTATACCAATATGATATAACCCTAATCAACACCGATACGTAATTCTGTTTCAAAAAAACGCTCCTATGTAACTTGTGTTCGGAATTCACATTCAGAAAGGCGGTTTTTATGTCTAATTCATTTGATTACTACCAGATATTCTACTATGTGGCGAGGTATAAAAGCTTCAACCGCGCCGCCAAAGTGTTGCTCAACTCACAGCCGAATCTCACCAGAAGCATCAACAATTTAGAGGCAAATCTCGGCTGCAAACTTTTTGAGCGTTCCCACACCGGTGTCACCCTGACCGAGGCAGGCGAGATATTCTACGAATATGTCAGCGAAGCGCACAAACAGGTATCAACAGGATTGGAGGCTCTGGAACGGTACAAAAACGAAAGCACTCAGTCAATATCAATCGGTTTGTCCTCCGGCATAACGGATTATACGGTGCGAAACCGGATACTGCCCCCCATACGTGATTTTTCACATGCCAATCCAAATATCCATCTCCGGTTTCGAAACGCGTCAACTCCTGAGCTCATTCAATTGATAAACGATAACGAACTGGATATTGCCGTAATAACCACTACGGAGAGCTCAGACCCTGTTCTTCGTGAAAAAATCCTCTACACTTTTATTGAGATACCGATAGCCGGCAATGCATTTCGTGACAGACTGTACGGACGAAAAGTATCCATTAAGGAACTTGTGGATTATCCAATCATAACACTTGCCCGGGATACGGAAACATATGCTTTTCACGACCAGTTATTTGCCAAATACGGAGTCATGCTCAAGCCCTATATCGAATCCCATACCATGCGCCAGACTCTTGCGTTTGTGGAAAGTGACATGGGAATAGCTGCCATAGCCGGGGAATATGCCCAACCGGCCATAGAAGACGGAAGCGTATTTCGCATTGATATGATTGAAGTTATGCCTCAGAGAGAAATATCCCTGCTGAGAAATAACCGGATCCGCACACAGTCAGTAATCGATCTGGAAACAGAAATTGAAAAATACAACGCAAAGAAAAAAGGACATACCAAAACAAGGGCATATCCTTAACTCTTTATATTACATATCACAGATAGTTGACTATCTCATCAATAACGCACAATACAGACTACAGATATTTGACTATCTCACCGATAACGGGTTTCATGTAGTCATCTACGAATCCGAAATCCTTACCCCGGTAGTTCCATGCGCATCTGGCAATACCATATTTTTCAAATGCGCTGTTAATGATTTTGTACCATTTCAGGATTTCCTGAGGATCGGCCCGGTCTATGACACCGTATTCGCCGCAGTAGAGCGCCACATTCCTCTCCTCGGCAATCTTCACGGCCTCGCTGAAGAATTTGTCAAAATACGGAACACCGAATCGTTCTTCCGGATCAAAATCAGCAAATCCGACGGTGACCTGTGAGAGATACTTTTTTGAATTCTCCTTCATGACGCGGTACGGCTCATCAATTGACATACGAAAATCAGTGCTCATGCCCGGCGCCCAGTACGCGCCCTGATGTGTAAAAATCAACGGCTCGTAGCAATGGAATGTATAGACAATGTACTCATCATGCGGAGGATCCAATGCCGGCAATGACTCTATACTGGAGTTGTAATATCCACTCGTCAGAATGTATGTCGTCGGTGCTATCGCGCGGATACGTTCAATACACGTATTCGTTATACGGTTCCATTTCTCCATGTACTCCCTGTCAGTTATCTCGTTGAGCAGCTCGAAAGCGATCATGTCATTGTATTTTCCGTAACGCGACGCTAATTTCTCCCACAGCTTATAAAATCGTTCCTGATAATCGGCATTATCAAAAAAGCCTTCCTCATCCTCGCCGAAATCAAAACTGTAACCGTAGGTTTTGTGAAGATCAAGGAGCATGTTGAGTCCGTTATCCCGACACCATCCGACAACACGGTCAATATAGCCGTAGCCCTCCTCAATGTCATTTCCGGCTTCATCCTCGATCAGATTGTAATCGACCGGTACCCTGACATGATCCAAGCCCCATGCAGCGATTTGCTTGAGGTCGTCCGCCTTGACATAATTCTCGTAGGTTTCCTTTGTGTAATCACATTGTGACAGCCATCCTCCGAGATTTATTCCCCGTTCAAACCCGTTAAATTTTTTCATATTTCCGTAAACTCCCTTCTAATTTTCCGATTATACTGTAATACTGTTTTATTACTGACTTTTTCTTTTATATGTTAATACTATATGTTAATACGATTATTCACAATGTTAATGTGATTCATTCACGCAAAACATCATTTCGCGTATATTATCCGCGGGAATCCAAATCGAGTTGGAGTGGCTCTAAAAAATGTACAAACGTTCCTGAATAAGTCGAGATGCTGTATTTCGGATCAAGCTCGTCATATTTAAAATGCTTAAGCCCTCCGGATTCCCTGCGTTCCCAAAACTCGCGCAGCTTTTTAAACGGCAAATATACAAACGAATCCCGCTCCTTGAAATAAATAATCAAAAACGCTACGCCATCCTGCTCCTCAAAATCGCGCATGAATTCATACTGGTGCTCGTGAATATTTGCAAGCGGGAACGAATCCGTCTGGCATTCCTTGGCATCAAAACATACCGGGACTCCTTGTACAACACCTATGTAATCAACCGTACTTTTCTGTTCAAAATACGCCAAAGTGATATGGCGTGTTTCCTTGTCGATCTTCATCGGCGTGATCGGGGTAGGAATTTTTTGTATCAGCGCCAAATGCTGAGTGTGATACTTTTCAATAGTGAGGTTTATGAGTTCCTCCAAAAAGGACCCCCTCAGTCCTCTCGAATTCCATGTTCCCATTATTCCACTCCTGATTCACATACGCTGAACACTGTTTTCAACCGGGCATTTCCGACTGTTAATCATGTTAATCTGTATCAGTACTTGTATTTCTCTATCTCGCCCGACAATGCCTCCGACTGAGCGCGATTCTGGACTGATACATCCCCCAGCTCATGCATGTTCGATGAAATATTCGAACTGTTTGTGCTGAGTGATTCGACCTCGTTTGCGCTGTCAGATATCGCCTGGCTGATCTCCTGAATGCTGAAATCAACATCCCGCACGGAATCGGCCAGCCCGGAACTGGATTCCTTCAACTGGTGAGTGCTCTCCTGCAGGCTCTGCGTGGAACGTCCGTATTTTTCTCCGAGTTCGAGGAAAGCATTGTAATCCTCCGCAACGTTCTCTGTCATAAACCTGCTCATCTCGTTTGTCTGCTCCAGCAAATCCTCTACGGAACGAACCGCAGTATTACTGATTTCGTTCATCTCCTGAACTGCCTCTCCGATGGAGTTGCTGAGCGATTCTACCTCTGTAGCAACAACTGCAAAACCACGTCCCTGCTCTCCCGCGCGCGCCGCCTCGATCTGCACGTTGAGTGCCAGCATCTTGGTCTGGTCTGAGATATCGGTGATTCGATCTGCAATCTCACGGATCTGCTCAATCTGCCTGGCCTGTTCTATCGCTGTAGACATTCTGTTCTGTATGTCGTCAATAGTTGACATAGCCTGTTCCTTATGCTTTCTCGCGGTCATGGCAGATTCCTCTGCCTCCTTGTGCTCAGCTGCGACAGTATTCTCCATATCCTGCATACTGTCGGCAAATGAAGAGAGCTGATCTGCCGCAGTATCGAGATGCCCGACCGCAGTCATGCTCGTCGCGGAGCATTCTTCCATGTTCGCGCTGATACGCAGTATGCTCTCATTCATCTCATCTATTGCACCCGCATTAACCGCTAACGCCTCATCCAGATCAACGCCGACCGTCTGGATATTCTCCGAGGTTTTCGATACACCCCGAATCAAATCGCGTATCTGTGCAATCAGCATATTTACATTGTTTCCGATTGTCTCAAACTCATCACCGCTGCGCAGTTCAATCTCCTTGGTCAGATCACCGGAGCCGTCGTGCAGGTCGCTGATCTTGTTGTTCAACAGGACAAATTTACGACGCATCGCAATAGTAACAAGTATTACCACGATCAGTCCGACTGCCAGAACAATAAGGCATACTAAAATGATCGAGAAAAAGAGTGATCCGGTCTGCTCTCTTACCCAATCCATGCTGATGTCTACAACTGCCAGTCCGACCACAGAACCATCCTCACCGTGAATGGGACTGTATGAGCTGATGTGCTCGCCCCACTCATCCGTGTACGGATCACCGGAAGTTGTCTCGCCGGCATATGCTTTTTCCAATGCCTCTCCGGAATCATCAAAATCATCACCCGCAACGCCCGGTTCATCCGGATCGGAGTCTACGATATACACATATCCGCTGCCGCCCTTTTTGATCGTATAAACATACTCTACGCCGCCGTTGTCGAGAAAAAGAGTCAGCTGCTCATGAACTTTTTCATACGCCTCACTCTCCTGATCGCCGTCTGCGACCTCCGCCAAAGCCGTTCCGTCAACAGACGCCGCTACGCAGCGAACAACGTTCTGCGCATTTGTCCGAATCTGTTCTTCCAGCATTCCATACGAACGATTGTAGATAACGAACCCGAGTACCGCATCCGACACCAGGAGCAGTACTATCAGTATCACGACCAGTTTGACCGTCATACTTAACTTTCTGACCTTCATTTAGCAAATCCCCCTTGTTTTCAATAAAAATGAGTTTCATTAAATCCATAAACTCAAATATCATTATACACAAAAAAAGGCATATAGGCAAGCGTTTTTTTGTTGCACTCCAGCCCCTTTGGGTATATAATGGAATCTGATGATGAGATGATGGAACCGTATGACGTCCGAAACTGTGAAACAGACACAGCTATGGTTTCGATGCAAACGGACCTAATCGGATAAACATGCATGTGAAGAGGAGGATTTATTGTGAAACCATCTACTGAAATTCTGAAAAACTACGAAATCACTGCACAGGGGAAAACGTCACTGACAGCAATGCGAATGATACTGTCCGGTATATTTGCCGGATTCTTTATCGCGCTCGGCGGGCTGGGCTCTCAGGTCGCCGCCACAGCGGTTGGAGGAACTGCCGGAAAGGCGGTAGGCGCCTGTGTATTCCCGGTCGGTCTGTTTCTGGTTGTTACGGTCGGTGTTGAGCTTTTTACCGGAAACTGTCTGCTCGTGGCACCGTGGTTCAGCCGTAAAACAACCAAAGTTAAGTTTACGGGGATCCTGAAAAACTGGCTGCTTGTTTATATTGGGAATTTTTTGGGAGGATTGCTCCTGTCATGCGCAGTTTATTTCGGACACATTGACAGGATGTTTGACAATGCTCTCGGGCAGACCATGATAGGCGCCGCAACATCAAAATGGCCATTGATCCCGTAGAAGCGATAATCAAGGCCATTCTCTGTAACATTCTGGTTTGCCTCGCTGTATGGGTAGCGATGGGTTCCACCAGTCTCGGAGGCAAGGCAATCGCCGTGTTCGCTCCGGTAATGCTGTTTGTGTTGTGTGGGTTTGAACATAGCGTCGCGAATATGTACTTCATCCCGACAGGATTATTCCTCGGCGCAGAAGGCTGCATCGGAGACTTTTTACTGAATAACCTCCTGCCGGTAACGATCGGTAATATCATCGGCGGCTCCGTTATTGTCGGAGGCGGGATTTGGGCTCTGTATCGGGAGCGATAACAGGGAAATTGCTGCTGCCTGTAAAGGGTTTTTCATTGGATTTCATTTTGACATTCTCTTCGATTATCTCCTGCCCGTAGATATCAGTTATTCGGAATATAAACGGACCGGTTCCGCCCATGCCGTCAGGCGCCGTAAAATAATTGTATTCCTCTCGATTCAGTGGGACGAATTCGCCTTTTTCCGTATCATAGTATTCCAAAGACAGTATCGGATAACGGTGGTTACGAACCTGAACCTGTGCCCAGTACTGAGACCTGGTTGGTTTCCACATGAACGATACCGGTTCGTCCGTCGGTAACGCAATAATGCGCCATGTGATATCCATGCGCCCGGTTTCCATGGGTTCTATTGATTCAAATGCTTTTTCACTTAAATCAATGTCGCCCTTGACGCCGCCGGGCAGCCTGTCAGTGATCAGAACATTGACAACATCTCCATCCTTGTCAGTCACCTCAATATATGCTCCGGCAAGTCCGTTCAGATAGTCCTCGGTATTCATTGCAGCCGTAAAATAATCTGAACTAAAATCATCCAAGCATGCCGCACCGCATGACTCTCCGGGATCATAGAATGTCGCCTCGCCCGAGTGTATCGATGTCAAGGCGTATTCATCTTCCACGATAACACGCTGTTTTTCCTCTACCCTGACCTTGATTTTTCCTTTTGCGACAAGCTTTTTCCTGTCATAGCCCTTTACTTTGATCTTTGTTATTCCGACCTTTTTCCCTCTGACCACAATTCGTTTTCCACTGACGACAGCCTCGGCGATTTCGGGATCCTTCACGCATATGGTGATTTCAGAAAAAGATCCCGATGTTTTTACTGCCTTAGTTTTATCGACCTGAACAGTCAGCGAGGATTTGGAGAGTTCAATAGAATCTGCTTTTTTTGCCGAAGATTTCTCCGCAGAAATGTTGCCTGAAAACAACAACAGTATGCATGATATGTTTATGGCGATAATTCTTTTGAATCTCAAAAATTTTCCCTGTTTTTTCTTCATAAGCACCTCTCACAAACCTCCTCCGCCAAACAGTTCATCCGCTGTTATCACATTCTGCACAATCTGTGAATGGGTGTTCTTTGCAAGCCCGTTTACCGTTATCAATGTGAGACGCAATGCTTTCGCTGTTCTCGTTTCTGTTCGGAACATCTCCATTTTATGGATGAGCTTCTTTTCATAGTCAGCAGAGATGACAAACGGCTCATCGGAGTATTTCATTTCACATACATTGATAACATCATCTCTCCTGTCCAATACGAGATCGATTTCGGCACCACCATCTCCTGTTTTGCTCCTCCACGCATATTCCTTTGTTTCAACTCCTGAAATCCCGAGCGCAGATTTAATCTCACGAATGTGGTTCAGACCTGCAATCTCAAACGCGTAACCTCTCCACG
The DNA here is from genome assembly GCA_017614395.1 of Eubacterium sp. Classification (GTDB taxonomy): domain Bacteria; phylum Bacillota; class Clostridia; order Lachnospirales; family Lachnospiraceae; genus Eubacterium_F. Next base: position 47,140 of record JAGABX010000091.1, on the reverse strand, counting down.
CATAGTAACCCGGAGTCCCGATAAACCCCGTCCACGATTCATATTCCCTTTTTTTTAAAAAGTTCACGCAGAACAGAACGAACGGATCCGGAACCTGATAAACGGATTCTTTTTTCTCATACCGATAATCCCTGTATTTTCGGATAAATCCACACTGCTCCAGTTCCGTGAGTATTCTGGTCAGTTTTCCTCCGGACGGGGTGTCCTTCATTTCAAGGAGTTCATTCCTGGTAAACCCGGCTCTTCTCCCGGCCATACGCTCTATCAGGGTCAGATACCCGTCCGGGTTGCGAAAAAGCGACCTGAAAAGATTTTCATACTCCATGCCGAGCTGCGCATTATCTGAAAAAAGCAATCGATCCACATTCTGGGAAACGGAAAGGCTTTTTACACACATGTTGATATAATAGGGAATCCCTCCGAACACAAGATAACTCTCAATGACCTGATTTCTCGAGACAATGTGTCCGTCCGCCACAAACTGCTTCTCACATTCGGACAGGGAAAAGGGCTTAAGTCGGATTTGCCGTGTGATACGATTATATAAACCACCTGTATTTGTAATGATGTTATCAATGATCCAGGATGTTGCCGACCCACACACAATCAACAACAGATCCGAGCGGGCCGATCCCCATGTATTCCAAAAATAATCCAACGCATTTTTGAATCCGGATCTCGGCGTGTCCATCCAGGGAAGCTCATCAAGGAAAACAACGATCCTATCACTGTCGGGTTCGCGACTGACATTATTGCTCTCCAACAAGTCTCTCAATCTGGAAAACGCCTCCAACCAATCATCCGGGATTCGTTTTTCCTTTGAACCGTATCGTTTGAGCGAGTCGTTCCATACACGAAGCTGCTCCCGTGTGTTCTCACCGGGAATACCGGACGCATAAAACGCAAAACGGTTTTTAAAATACTCTCTGATTAAATAGGTTTTTCCAACACGTCGGCGTCCATACACAACCAGAAATTCAGGCTTACCGGATCGAACACAGTCAAGGATTGTTTGTTGTTCATCGAATCTTCCGATTATATTCACAATTTCCTCCAAACTCATCCAAAACTATGTAATTATTATATATTTTGGTCAATTATAAGGTATTTTTTGTTTGATAATCTTCCAAAAGTATGATACCACAGAATTCCGGCAATGTCAAGATACAGCTTTGTTTGAGTCAAAAAAAACAGCCTGCCAAGGCAGACTGCCTGAAAAAGCAGGACACGGGAGTCGAACCCGCCTCCTCAGCTTGGGAAGCTGATATACTACCGATGTACTAGTCCTGCGTCATCACTTTGCCTATTTTACGACAATTCAACGGTTTTGTCAAGTGTTTTGGCGCCTTTTTCTCTGTGCCATTTTCTCCACGCAGTTATTCCGTTTATCCCGTCACGTGCGCCGGCGGAGCGCTGCAACAGTGATCATGCCGATGAACGAGAATCCGAATGCTATCGCAGTCGGGAGGATCGGCGCGTGATCTCCGGCTTCCGGAGAAACCGTGGCATCTGTGCCATGTCTTCTGTGATTATCATTGTTATTATTGTCGTTATTGTTATGTGGTGTGTTGTCATCGTCAGTCGAATCATCATCCTCATCCTTAACGGATTTTGGATTTTTACGATAGGCTACCGCATACAAAGCATCAAAACGATTGGTTGAGATAGTCAGCTCGGTCGGAACCTCATCACTGTCTAACAACATGTCCGTTCCGTTAGGTGCCACCCTCACGGCACCAAACCTGTATTTATTGGGACCGCCGGGCAATCCGTCGGGAGCCTCAATGGAAATCGCCATCGGACCGTCCGTCTTGAAAACCTGAGTCTCAGCTCCGCCTCCTACGCTCTTCCAAAGCGAGATTGACAGGTACTGGGCAACAGTAAAATCTCCCAACGCGGCAAATACTTTTTCTTTATCTGACTGACTGATTTCAGAACTGATATCACGAACTACGAGGCGGTAACGGAAATCAGAGCCGTTTTTAACAGCACGTATCTCGTCAGATGTCAACATCAGCTTCATGATTTTTTCATCTTCCTCGCAGACATATGCGTCCGGAGCGCCGTCGAGCAACTGGATATCAGGGATTACACGACCCTGTGTTCCGGAATCTCCACCACCTGTACCGGTTCCGCCGTCTCCGCCACCCGGATTAGTTGTTGAAACAGGTAACGGTGATGATGACGGGAGAGGCGCCGGTGTTTCCTCAACCATCCCGTCAGGCTGGCGTAATGAAAATGAACGTGTTGACTGTGATCCTGCTTTATCGGTCGCTACGATCAGGAATTTCTCTAATGGTGATGTAGGATGCAGGTCTAATACTATCCGATTGCCGTCTAATTTCTGGTCAATTCCGTTAACCGTAACTGTGTCCAGATTATCATCGGTAACAGTGACATACTGATGATTTGTAACAACAGTCTGACCGTTTTTCACACCCTCAATCAATGGAGGAAGCACATCGATTTTGTAACGATACACAACCGGTCCGAGTATCTCTCCGGTATCGGGATCAACCACATAATAGGTAATTGAGCCGTTTGATGTCGGTTCCGCCAGTTCAATGCTGTCGATTGGATTGCTGCCATCCGCAGACAGGCTCAGTTTATATCGTCCATAACCGTAAATCATTATTCGGGACAACGACCACCCCGTAGTTGAAGGCAGCCATTTTACAATATAATGCTCACCCTCAACAGGTGTTTTCTGAACTACATTCAGATAGAATCCTTTGTATTCAAAACTGTAATCTCTGGCCTTACCGCCATACGGAACAATCCACGTCGTGTTTCTGGCTGATTCGGGAATGGTCACCTTGGGATCCTCATAATCGGCTGCCTTTTTAACTGTCTTGTCAGCACTGTCCATCCGACCCTCACCCGATACAAAACCCGTTACGATTAACCGCCCGTCGTTGGTAATCTTCTCTCCGCAATTGTATGTAGTTTTTGACATGGAATATGATACGGTCAATTTTCGTTTCTTAACGGTGAACGAAACGGAAGCAGTACGTTTTTTTCCATCGCTGAATGTTGCAGTAATCGTTCCCCCATGCTTTCCCACAGCCAGACCGGTACGAGGTCTGATATACCACTGTCCGGATTTACCGGAACCCGTAATTAAAAAGTCATCCTCTCCGTCTCCGGAACCTGGTGTATATGAAATACTCTCGGCAGTCACGGAGGTTCCGTCTGTCGATGTCTCCTTCCACGTGATAGCAACCGAGTTTACAGACTCATAACCATACTCAGCTTCCGGCAGAGAAACGGGATCCATGATGATCCTGTCCGGTTTTTCCTTAACATAATACTCAACCTTGTCATCCAATGACAGATAGGTTGACATGCCTGCATTGTTAGTTAACTTAACATATATATTGCCTGTTTTATCTTCATTCTCGTCAAGCAGGTAATTTCCCTCCGAAAGGATGAATTGTTTCCATCCGTCAAGCGTTCTGATCTTCTCTGCTGTCATGCTGTCATCATCAATTATCAGGTAACCGATGGACTCGATTCCGCTCTCGGCATCCTCCATATAGAACAATGAAAGTTTGTCATCCTTGTATGCGGAAATGCCGGCTAAATGGAATACCTCCTGACTGGTATGCTCCACCCATTGAAAATACGGGAAAGTCCCTAAAGCAACCTCGCCGCCTGCAAGTGAATTCCACGCATATCCCGGTCGTGATTTATCTATAAATACACACTCATACATCAGGTCTGAAATAACATCCTTTGCGACATCCTTCTGATAGAAGTACTGAACCACACCCTTGCATGCAGCAGCCTCCCTGGAAACAACTATCTGATCTCGCAGAGTCATCGACGAACTGTATGCTTTATGATTATCAGAGGTAATGGTAATCTTGCCGGTTTCCGGATCAAATTCACAGGTTCCCGTTCCGGCATCGAGTATCTTGTAACCGTCCTCAGCGCCTATGGTAACATCATCTTTATACCATTCCTTTCTGCCGGCATTCTCACCGCGAACGTAGTAGCTGCCTTTTTCAGCTCCGATTGTTTTACTGAACGAGCTGTCAACACATTCCACCCATCCTCTAACTGTCCGGTCCGCTATCTCCGCCGCCTGATAATAATAATTAGTGGATGCATCTCCACGGGAAATCGCGAAATACAAATCGCCTGTCCCCATCACACGTCCATCAACTAATGCGCTGTCAGGATCAGAGACAACATCCGTAATGACAGGTTTTTTATAATTCTCATCATTACGCACTGTTTCTGCAGTATCTCCGTTTTTCAAGCTATCAGCAACTATAGAGAGTCTGTCAGTCCAGTCTGCCGGGTCATCATCCGTCATAGCACCCGGGCGTTTGCCCTTTAACTCCCTGCTTCCGAAAAACGTACTGCGAATGGATGTACCGTTTCCGTATGTCAATGCAAGCGGCGCCTTCTCAACATTAAATGTAACTACTTTTTCAACACGACCTGTCAGAAAACTCTCCTCTCCGAGAACAACACGGGCCGGAGAATCACCATACATTACTTTCTCCGCATCCGTCAGGGAATACTCCACACGTACAACCACGCTGTAATTGCCGGCATTCAGTTTGTCCTTCGGGGCGATATACAGGGATCCGTAATATCCGGCCGCGGTGGTTGAAACATCCGAGGTACAGGTTATTGCGTCACTTGTCTGCTCACCCCCACTCAGAATCGAGATGCTTTTTATACTGCTCTTTTCTTTTGCTTTTTCAAATTGACCGGTTCTGTCATTAAAAAGTGATGAATACTTCCCAATGATCTGTTTTCTTGTCGATGCATCCGTGTTATAATTCATTTTTTCCGGCGCGATAAAATTGGTTAACAAACTCGTGGACGCAGGAATAAAATCACCATAAGTAACCGTTCCCAAATCAATAGTTTCTGATACCAATTCAAGTTGATAACTGATAACATTTATAACCAGATCAGATGATTGACTCGAATCATTTTCCGCATGTATCCTGATCAGTGATTTGTAGTTTTCAGCAGCAGCCGGCCGTGTTATATCAACATCAACATATTTGTTGTTGTCCGCTACGGAAATCGTCTGTTCCTCTCCGTTAACCGATACCTTTTTCAGTGTACGATCCTGGACACGAATCCTGTATGTTCCCTCCGAATACATCAGAAGAGTAAGCGTCCCGTCCGATTTTTTTAACGCTGAATTGATCTTCTCATTTGTCGAACTGTATTTCGGTCCCGAATACTCAACAAATCCGAACAGCGTCGAGAAACAATAAACATTACCGGCAACATCAGTTATTTTTGAATAAACATATATTGCGTCTCCGTCCGTGAACCCTGTGAGAGATGGGGAATACGCTTTTGTTCCGACCACACCCTTCAGGTTTCTTTCACTGCCTGACTGAACTACTATGCTGTCGTCTAAATTATTATAAACCGATTCATCGAGATTAGAGCTTTGCGTACCGTCCCTGGTCAGTTTATACTCAACCGAATCAATTTTTGATGCTCCGGAGGTTTCTGTCGTTTCATCTGTCAGAGCATATTTTAATGTTAATGTACTTGCAGTCTTGTCTGTAATGAATCTGGTTCCGGTCGCCGGATATTCTGGGAATGAGAGCGTCGCACCGGGTTTGGCCGTATCTATCCGATAATTACCCAATGTCATTACAGTAATTGCCGATGCGGATGAACCCAAAACATAACCATAACCCGACTCATTTGTTTTTGCAAAAAGCTGCCTCCTGGTATCACTGTCAGCAACCTGCTTATATTCCTGTTTTTCACCGACACTGAATCTGCCTGTGTATTCCCCGCTCACTACCTCAGCATCTATGAACTGATAACCATCACGCGGGACTATAGATGCCGAACGATACCATTTTGTATCAGAGGAATCAGTGTTTCCTCCGACGAGAGTTTCATTGGTCAGATTATCTGTTGATGTCACGTAATACGAAACATCAAGAGTTTTTCCGGTGTTCATTACACCGTCATCACCGGCATCCAATTTGCAGCTAACTGCCCTGGTTTCGTCAATGAGCTTTAATCCGACCGAATAAGTACCGGGTAACAGGTTTGCGCGACCACCGCCGTCCACCTCTGTCTGGTCGGAATCCTTTTTCAGAACATATTTCAGATTTCCCTTTAATTCATTTACGTAAACCGACTCTGATATTCCTGCGGCTTCGTAATTTACGGCCGGTGCCGCCAACAGAATTCCTCCGACAGTAACATATGCGTTTCCGGAATTGATCACATCCGGAAGAATGATATTAGCTGCCGTAATGAGAGTTTTCTCGTTTTCCCTGAGCATTCTGACAGCAAGCCCGTTTGAACCTGAGGAATTTGCGACCTGTGTAGCCGCCGTATCAACTGTCGAAATCTCATCAACCGTTCCTGTGTTTACACCGGGTTCCGGCGAAGCAGACGGATCAGCCTCCAAAACCTGCGTAAATGAATCCTCCGGAACAGCGGAAGGAATTGATTCATCCGTATAACCAACAGCCTCACCGGAAACAGAATCTCCTGCCGAACCATCTTCCGCAACAACGGCCTGAGGATTTTCCGTGGCAGGTACTGCATTATTCTCATTTTCCGGGGCATTGCTTTCTGTATCCGGATTGGTTGCAGCAGAAGAACCGCTGACAGAATCTATGTCAGCGGAACTCAATTCCTCTATTATTACTGCGGGTTCCCCCTCATCGGCAAGCGAAGGGATATAGATGCATGCGCATACCAAAGAAACAAACAGAAATGTGGTTATCAAACGCAGAGTGTTTTTCATAGGCTCCACCTCTCTATGTGCTTTCCGGAGATGAAACTGATCAGATCATTTATTCACTCTGATCGGTTCTCAAGCACTGAAACTACGCCACCACGGATTTTTTGATCATGGCGGCCTTGGCTGTGCTGGTCAGCTGCTCTAAAATAGCCAGCGCAAAATCAAGAGCAGTCCCCAGTCCGCGACTCGTAATGATATTGCCGTCAATCGTGACAGCGTCATATACTATATCGGCACCGGTCAGGCTTTCCTCAAGTCCCGGATAGCAACAAGCTTTTTTTCCGTTTAAAATCCCGTACTGTCCGAACACCGTCGGCGCCGCGCAAATGGCGCATACCCACTTTTTCACGCCGTTCATGGCCATGACAGCTAATTTCACGTCCGGACTCTGACCGAGATTGGTCGTCCCCGGCTGCCCACCCGGCAGTATAATGGCGTCATATCCCATAATGTTTTCATTTTTCAGCAATGAATCAACCTGTATCGTTATATCCTGGGCGCTGGTAACCTCCATGCTGTCATAAATCGATGCCATTGTGACCTCAACCCCGCCGCGTCGAAGTATGTCGACCGTCATCAGTGCCTCAACTGTTTCAAATCCGTCTGCAAATACCATCAAAGCCTTGCTCATTTTGAGAAATCCTCCTAAATATATATAAAAAATACTGACATAGTCATTCTATCACATGTCAGCATTTTTTTCAAGATATTGTGGTAAAAAAATAGATTTTCCTGATAAAGTGTTGTTTAACCGCTCATCTGTCGGGAAATCAACCCGATATGCCTGAAGCTCATACGGTGCGGGAAAGCGGCTGCCGTATTTTCTGTCTCCTGCCAGCGCATGGCCTATCGATGAGAGATGCGCCCTTATCTGATGGGTTTTCCCCGTGATCAGTTCTATGTCCAATCGGGAAAAAGTGACGCCGTTTCGGCTTTCTACTCCGGTAACGCGATACGCTGTCCTGATCCTGCTCCGTCCCTCTCCCGGCTCGTTATAAATTGTTACCCGGTTAGTCCGTTCATCCTTTGACAGGTAGCCATCAATATGTACCCAACCGCTGCATGAGTCACCGCCATTAGTATACGAGGATTCCGCCGGTGGGACATTCTCGATGTTTGACTTTGTTTCTGAGAGATTGCCGATAGAAGTTTCCGAAAACTCACCCTCAACAACAGCTGTATAGAATTTCCTGATCTTTCTGTCACGGATCAGTTCCGACAGCAGCCTGAGGCCGTGAAGCGTTTTGCCGGCTAAAACCAGCCCTGATGTGTTTCTGTCAAGCCGGTTACAGATTCCGGGAGTATAGCTGTCCCCCTGTTTCCATGCGCCTGTTTCCCGCAGATACTCTAACATTCTTTCGTTTATGCTGATGTCATCCGGCCGGGCCTTCTGCGACAGTTCTCCGATCGGTTTGTTTATGATCAGGATATCTCTGTCCTCGTAGACTATTTCTTCGGGTTTCAGCGGTTTAATCGACTGTCCCATGGACTCTCCGGCAACTCCGGTTCTGTCAACATCCCCCCGGAATTTCGCAATAGTCTCATCCGCGAGATACATGGTTATGACATCGCCGGGTTCGAGCATTTCGCGTCCCTCCGCACGGGCACCATTCAGCTTGATCCTCTTTTTCCGGAGCATTTTGTATAGGAACCCGTCATTTGCGGATTTCAGATACCTGCGTAGGTATTTGTCCAACCGCTGCCCGGCATCGTCACTCTGTATGTGGATTTCTTTCATTTTGATATCACCAATGTTTTCAAAAAGACGGTTCCAGGAGTCGAACAGCCGGATAACGTGTCACGGATCTCAAACAGCCAGGCTTTTTAAATAGGCAAGAGTTTCTCTCCGTTCACGAAGAAGTGCTTGGTTTCCGCTCTCCGACACATGCTGACCGCTGATTGCACGCAACAGCTCATCATCATCCCCGACAAACCTGATATCCATCGACTCGGTCCATTTTCGAATTCCGGCAGTCAGATATTTCTTCACATAGTTTTCATCCTGATTGGCAGACGCGAGTAGAATTATGATTTTACGTTCTGTCACAACGAGAAAGTCCAGCATCATTATTTTTTCGCTTGACGTAAATATGTAATCGGTAAAGATCACATTCCAGGGAATCACGCGCTCGTTCTGCTGTGATATGCTCTCTGATCCATCATCCGTATTATCTGATGCTATGGGCTCCTCTTCAACTGAAGGATCAATATCCGGGTTCTCATCCGCCAAACCATCATCCGGGTTATTCTGAGCTGCAGATTTGTCATACTCCAGAGGATCTGTATCCAGCTCATCCTCCGGATCGAACTCGTGTAAATCCAGATTTCCCGCGTAAATATATGGTTCTACTGCCGTCTCAACCGCATGGCAGCGCTCCAAAGACACCGAACGTTTCCGTCCAAGGGCTACCAGCGCAACTATCCTCTTCGCTCCGGGCAGAACCATCAGTACGGCCAAAACAGTGAGGATGTTTGCTCTCGATTCCCAGATCAGCATCCCGGTTACAAAAATCGCTACGCCGAGTGCAACCCACACGATTAGCCAGATAATATTGTTCTTACGAAAACGGCTGATGTAGCCTGGAGTCGACTTTCCGTTTCCGCTCATCCTGCGTTCCTCGGTATTCCGGCTCTCCTCCAGTTTTACCTCCGGATCAATCTCCTGTTCCGGCTCCTGTTTCTTTTTTCTTGACATTCATTCTTACCTGCTTTTTATTACGATTCTGACTCATCATCAGTTTCAGACTCCGATCCCTCACCGGTCTCTGTTTGCTCACCTGCCTGTGAATTAATGGTCATTCCGCTCATTTCCAGACGTTTCAGCTCAGCATCGGAAACCTCAGCCTCCAGTTCCTCCCACTCAGCCTGTGTGCGCATGCGTTTTCTGCTGAATATATCGTACATACAAGGTACCACGAACAATGTCAGCAGAGTTCCGTAAATCAAACCGCCGATAACCACAATTGCCATCGGGCGGGACATATCCGAACCCATCTGTTTGCTGACCACCATTGGTATCAGTCCGAGTATCGTCGTTATCGCTGTCATCAGGATAGGACGCAGACGTGTGCGTCCGGCCTCCACAATAGCGTCTCTTTTTTCCATACCGTGTCCCATCGTTCTGAGCTGGTTTGTATAATCAACAAGCACGATTCCGTTGTTAACTATGATACCGGACAGCATGACAAATCCAATCAGTGAAATAACGCTCACCTGCGTACCGGATATCCACAATCCCAGAAATCCCCCTGAGAATGCGAGAGGAATCGTAAACATGATGATGAACGGCGAGAGCAGCCCCTGGAACTGCGCTACCATGATCAGATACATCAGCAAGACCGCTAACAGCATCATCAGCATGATCTGCGAAACAGCCTCCTGAGTTGCCTCGTTTTCTCCGTTCAGCTCTATCGTGTAACCGGCAGGAGCCTCATATGCGTCTACAACTTTTTTCACCTCAGCCGCTACAGTATCAACAACCACATTATCGTCTATTCCTGCCTTCACCGACATTGTACGCGACTGCCCGTGATGTTTGATCGCAGTCGGTGAGGATACCGTTTCGAATGAAGCGATTTTGGAAAGCTTCACTGACTTTTTCTTCTGCGTCTGCGCGTCAGTGTATTCGATCTTCATGCTGCGCAGCAGGTCACGTGTCAATTCCTCATCCGCGGAATTTTTTACATATATCTGATAATCATTCGTATCAGTTGATAACTTGGACGCTGATGAAGCCTCTGCCACCTTGCCACGAAGATCAGCGAACACCTGGGCTATGGTAAGTGAATAACGCATGGCCTTTGCCTTGTTAACAGTGATTCTGAACTCCTCACCCGAGTTCTCCTGTTCGTTGGTAATATCCTTCAGTCCGTTGATGTTTTTAATCCTCTCCATCAAATCCTCTGTTATGGTACGCAGTTTGTCAATATCGCGTCCCTTGACATCGATGCGCACCCCGTCACCGGTTATCGAGGACATATCCATGGCAGACATATTTATTTTCAGTTCACAGTCAAGATCCGCCGTCCGCTTTTCTATCTCTGCCTGAATCTCACTGCCGGACATGGTTCTGTCCTCCTTCAGCAGAGCGTATAGTGAAACACTTTTTCCACCGCTGCTACTGCCGGAGGTCATCATTGACATGAAATTCGAACTGCCGGAAAACGCGCCGATCGTGTCCATGTCCGGAATTGTTTTCACGCGTTCGATCACCTCGTTGGATATGTCAACCATCTCATCAAAATCCTTGCTGCTGTCAACCGAGAGCGACATGGTCATCTGCGGGCTTTCCATCTCCGGGATCATTGTGGTCCCCCTCTGAACTGCCAACCATATAAAAAGTCCCAGCAGCGCAAACGACGCAAGCAGCACCAGCCATCTCAGCCGAAGCACCGGCCGGAGCACGCGGGCATATCCGTTCTGGAGCACGCGTATAACCCGTAGTTCCCTGGTACGGCTGCGGCGCAACATCCCCGCCGACATAGCCGGAACCAGCGTCATGGCAATGATCAGGCTCGCAACCAATGTGTATGCCAGTGTCAGTCCTAAATCAACAAAAAGCTGTTTGGTTATACCCTCGGTAAATATGATGGGCGCAAACACGCACACAGTCGTCAGCGTCGATGAAATGATGGCGCCGATAACCTGTTTCGCTCCGAGTATTGACGCCGATCGGATATTTACCCCCAGCTGTCGCATTCGATATATGTTCTCGATAACAACGACAGAGTTATCCACCAGCATCCCGACACCCAATGCCAGTCCCGACAGCGAGATGATATTCAGGGTGACTCCGGAAAAATACATCGCAACAACCGCCGCAACCAAACTCAACGGTATTGAGCAGGCCACAATAATTGTCGGCCGGATGTCCCACAGGAACAACAGCAGTATCACGATCGCGAGCGCTCCGCCGAACAGGAGGTTCTGTCCTACGGAACCGGTAACAAGATCAATATAGATACCCTGGTTCATCATTACCGAGATATTCAGCCCGTCATATTCCTTTTTCAGTGTCTCAAAACGCTCTAAAACTGCATCTGTTACATCACCGGTTGAGTAGCCGGATTGTTTCTGCAAAATCACGGCCACAGCCGGTTTTCCGTTAACGACGGTATAAACCTCATCGGAGTTGTTGGAAACGATAACATCCGCCACATCACTCAGCTTGATCGGCTCGAGATCATCCATATCCAGATCGAGCAGGACCAGATCGCGTATATCCTCCTCGGACTCCATCTTCTCGCCGACCTTGACGAGGTATGTCGCATCCTCCTCAGTCACATATCCTGCCGGCATCTCAAAGTTTTCCGCCTTCAGGATATTCTCCATCATTTCCTTGGTCAGGAGTTTATTCAGATCGAGGTTTTCCTTTGCATCCTTTTTTGTTTTTTCCAACTCGGTTTTAGCCTTCTCGATTTCGGATGCACCGGAATTCAACCCCGCCTGCGCCACGCTCATCTCGATCCCCGCGAGGATCTGCTGTTTGTTCAGCTGTTCCAGCGCATTTGCGGTTGAGATCCGGCCGGACGCAACCTGCGCGCGCATTGCAGTGAGCTTTTTCAGTCCGGCGGCTATTTTTTTCTTTGCTGTCTTTATCTGTTTTAAACCTTTTACCAGTTCCTTTTCCTGTTTGTTGATCTCTGTCATTCCGGCCTCGGCCTGAGTCAGTCCGCTCTCAATCTCAGCTAATTTTACCGGAATCTCACTTTCCTTGATGCCGTTCTCCTCGAGCTTTTCAACTACCTTTGAGCGAAGGAGGCGTATTGATGCAACCTGGGCCTCTAACTCCGCTTTCTCCCCAGCATCACTCGTGTTTCTGATCTGTTCCTCCAATTCGGCAATTCTGTCATCAAACTTAGCCAGAGAATCTGCCGCCTGAGTCAGCTGTTCCTTCGCCTTTTTCAGATTCTTGATAGTCGCCTGCAGATTCTTTTTCTGAACCTTGATAGCAGCGGCGCCCTTTTTCGCCTCCTTCTCGGATTCCAGCAGTTTAGTCTGTTGCGCTTTTATCTCCGCTATCTGGGCATCTATCTGCGCCAGGCCGTCATTTATCTGTGTGTTGGCCTGAGTCAACTGCGATGCGCCCTGTGCCATCTGACCGGCCGCCTCGTCCTTTTTCTCATCCAGCTCGTCCTTGCCCCTGTCGATTTTGTCCTGGCCCCTGTCGATTTTTTCCTGTGCCTTGGCAAATTGTTTCTCGAGCGCGTCGGCAACTTTTTCATTCATCGCATCTATTTTATCCTGCTGCAGGATTACATCGATTTTTTCCTCGATCTGCCCCACAGACTGTACGGATGCGACTCCTCCGACACTCTCAATCTCGGGGATAATGTTGTCATTTGCTTTTTTTGAAACCTCCACGGCATCCTCGCCGTCAAAATTGATGGTGGCGACCAGAATCGGCATCATGTCGGGATTGATCTTCATGATGGTCGGATTGCCTACGGTATCGTCCCAATATGAACGTATAGTGTCCAGACTCTCTCTCATGTCAATGGAGGTGGCGTTCATATCCGTACTGTCCTCAAATTCCATGATGACTATGGACATGTTCGCGTTTGATATCGACTGTATCTCCTTGACACCCGAAATTCGTGACATCGCGGACTCAACCGGAGATGTGACCGTCGTCTCAACCTCCTCGGGACTGGCGCCTGGATAGGAGGTCATCACGATCGCGTACGGCATCTCCATGCTCGGTAAAAAGTCGGTGCTCATATTGCCAAATGACAGATACCCCAACACCAATACAATCACGACTCCGACGAGTACCGTAAATGGTTTTCTGACACTGAATTTTGCTAACATTGCTCTCTCCCCTAATCAGACTTGCTCATCTTTTTACAAAAACTGCTCATTTTTATCCATTTTTCAACCGACGTTTTACTGACTCAATCGATGATTTTCTAAACATAAGAGCAAGGTGCGACCATGTGCTCCTTGCTCTTTTTTTCGAATTTTCAAACTCACAAACGGGTTAATTACAAATTGAAACAACCTCATACTAACAGGCAACCGACTCACTCCTGCAATGACGCAGCATAGTCGTTGACAACATAATCCATGATGGAGGCCGCTCCTACGATCTCGCAGCCGTAGATAAAACCATCCCCGTCCTCCTGTTTACGAAGGATCCTGACAACACAATTGAGCGTATCCTTCTCTCCGAATACTAAACGCGCATTGAAATAATACCCTACCGGAAGCACACTCTCGGTCTTGAAGCCGATCCCGGCATGAGATACATCAACTACCTCGATCGGGGCATCCACATTCTCAATCTTCTCATTATCCTGTTTGAAAAGCGACGAAATCTCAAGCTTCAAACTCGCCGGCCAACGCCGTTCCCTTCTCATATCTACCATGGTTATCCCTCCGAAAAAAAGAATGTAGTCCTATTTTATCACTTTTTTATTGAAAGTGCAAGAGGAAAATGCGAATTTTCAGTACAGTTTTTTCAATCGTTTCTTAGTTTTTTCCGACTGTTTCAATTGAATCAGCTAATTATATTGTTCAGACACTCTCCGAACATCCTCCTCCAGATCCCTCGCGGACATCAGATGCGCACCGGCGCCTCGTATTATGATCTGCTCGAGCCCGTCCGAGGTTGCCACCGTCACATGGTAGCGATCCGCCCGTTCCGATGAAAACCTTTCTATATACTGATCAGCGGTTTCGGCAGTTTTGGTATAGACCACATGAATGTTATGATAATCAAAGGTCTCCGTCGGATGTGACGCCACCCTGTAAGCATCAAAAACCAGAATCACATCACCGCCCCGGTATCCCTGATAATTGCACAGAATATCCTGGAGACGCCCTCTCGCCTGCTCCATGTCATCACGCGCAAGGTTTTTCAATTCATCCCATGCGTGGATGATATTATAGCCGTCTACCAACAGATAATCGCCGAGTTTTTCATTTGTTTTCCTTGGCTTTGAAGGACCTTTGGCTGCTTTCGCCTGACGAAGCTGTTTGCCCATGACACGTCGCCTGGATTTTGTTTCGGAGCGTTTGTTTGCATTTCCGACTCGGTCGATTATTGCGTCTATCTCCTCTACTCCGAGTGCGAGATCCATTTGATGTAGCTTTGCCGCCTCCCTCATTTCTGCGTCGGTCATTTCCTTTTCTTTTTCAGACGAGCTATTTTCAGGATGCCAGTTCGTCTGAACATGAGCCCGTGCGGCCACCTCATTCCAGGGAACGTAGAACCCGGCTCCATGCTCGCAAAAAACCGAACCTGTCGGGTTTTCCTCATCGGTTTCCGGATCATAACCGGACGCAGCAATAATCTCATCTGCGTTATGGCACGGCAAATACCCATGAAGAGAAAGTGACAGTTCTCCCGTTCCCGATGTATAGGCAGCGAGTTCACGCGCGTAATCCTGCATCGTGGCAACAGGTGCCTGTCCTGTCAGCACGGAAACAATCCCATAGTTCCCTCCCATGGTAGAATTTCCATTTTCAGAATCTACCACTGATGTTCCCATTGACTGAGAATCTCCCAGTGAAAAAGTTCCATGCATGCGCTCAATATCCGTCATAGCCCGTCCGACATTTTCCTGAGGAACAGTCAGAACAAAATCATAGTAAGGCTCAAGCAGACGGCATTCCGCCTGCATCAGCCCCATGCGGATCGCACGGTAGGTCGCCTGACGAAAATCCCCTCCCTCAGTGTGTTTCAGATGCGCACGGCCACCGACTACCGTCATCCGTACATCATCAAGCCCGGCTCCGATCAGGACTCCTTTGTGCTCCCTCTCGGTCAGATGAGTCAGTATGAGCCGCTGCCAGTTCAGGGCAAGCTCATCCTCGCTCACCGAGCTTCCAACAACCACACCACTCCCAGGCTCACCAGGCTCGATCGCCACATGCGCCTCTGCATAGTGTTTTAACGGCTCATAATGTCCGATTCCCTCCACCGGTTTAGTTACGGTCTCCTTGTATACAATCTGTGCCTGTCCGAATGATACATCCACACCAAAGCGTTCCAGAATAACTTCATGAAGTATCTCTGTCTGAACCTGTCCCATCACCCGAACATGTATACCCGATTGCTCCGTTCCGGTTTCATTGTCGACGGATGAATGATTATTGCCGGGTTTTTCCGCAGATATGTGCAACTCCGGCATTTCCTCATTCAATTCCATGAGTTTCGGTAAAAAGGATACGACCGACACCTCTGACGGCAGTATCAACCGGTAGGTCAGAACCGGTTGCAGCACCGGCGGAACAACATCGTTTTCCATGCCAAGTCCCTGTCCGGGGCGGGTGTTTACCAGCCCTGTCAGAGCGCAGATCATACCGGGAACCGCTTCATCCAACAGTTCATATTTATTGCCGTTATACAGGCGCAGCTGGTCTGCTTTTTCTGTATTGTTGTTATCAGTATTCAGTGTTTGTTTCGGTTTTATCACACCTCTCGTGACACGAATATGCGTCAGACGTGTACCCTTGTCATCCCGGCTGATCTTGTAAACAACGGCACCGAAATCCCCTGAGTTCATTGCCGAATCTGACATGTTTTTTTGTTTATCATCATTCGTTGATGCCAGTGAATTATCAGTATCAAAAATCTCATCTGCCCACAGCTCCTCTGTAAATCGCTGAATTCCCTGATAGAATTCATCGACACCCTCTGTTTTCAGGGCCGAACCGAAATAACACGGAAAAATACGGCGATTCAGTATGCCGTCGCGGATGTCATCATCGGAGATTTCTCCACTTTCCAGATAATTCTCCATCAAATCCTCATCTGTCATTGCGATGGATTCACACCAGTTTTCCGACGATGTATCCGTGAAATCTATCACCCCGTCACCGAATGCAGCGATCAATTCGGACAGAATGCTGTTTCTGTCATCTTCCTGCAGTACTGAAGTCATACCTGTATCCTGATTTATGCTTAACTCTTGTGATGATCCATCATCTGCAGAACCGAATACAATCTGATCTGTTTTGTTTACAAAAATAAAAACGGGCACCTCGTATTCTGCAAGGAGCCTCCATAAAGTCGCAGTATGTCCCTGAATTCCATCGGTTGCACTGATCACTAATATTGCATAATCCAGCACACGCAGAATCCTCTCCATCTCCGGCGAGAAATCAACATGTCCCGGAGTGTCGAGCAATACACACCACGGCAAAACCGCCTGTTTTGAGAAGATAGTTATGCCTCGCTTTTTTTCTAAATCATAGGTATCCAAAAAAGCGTCTCCATGATCGACGCGCCCCGTTTTTCGCAGCATTCCTGCGGCATATAATAATCCCTCGGACAGGGTGGTTTTTCCCGCATCAACATGAGCGGTCAGTCCGATTGTCAGTCTGGGTGTAGTCATTTGCTCCTCTACATTCCGATACTATACTATTGATTTACAAATGAGATATTATGACATATTAATAGTTCGATAATAATCAATAATCACAGATAGTTTTTAGTAGTTTTGCTTTTTATTTATACTCTTAAGATTATAACAATTTCATCAACAATTCTCTCACCAGCTCCGGGTCCGCCTGCCCGCGTGTTTCCTTCATTGCCTGACCGATCAGAAATCCGATCGCTTTTTTCTTGCCCGACCTGTAATCCGTAACCGACTGCGGGTTTTCTGCAATTACTTTTTTTATTAATGTCTCAATCTGTGCCGTGTCACGCACCATGCTGAGGCCTCGCTCCTCAACATATTTTTTAACATCAATATTTTCATTAAAAAGCACCGCAAAAACATCCTTTGCAGTAGTTGAATTTATAGTTCCTGCCTGTGTCAATTCTATCAGATCATTCAGCCCCTGCGGATTCAGTGTCAACTGCTCGGATGTTAATTCTTTTTCCTTCATCAATCGCACGGTCTCGCCCATCAGCCAGTTTGAAACCTGTTTGGGCTCCGCTCCCAACGAAACCGTTTTTTCAAAAAGTTCGGCGAGCGGTTTGTCGTTTATCAGAATTCCTATGTCGTAATCAGGCAACTGATAGTCTCGTCTGTAGCGCTCTGCCCTCGCCTGCGGCATCTCAGGCAGATTGTTCTCTATCTCTCTGATCTTCTCATCACTTACGATAATAAGTGGGAGGTCAGGATCCGGAAAATACCTGTAATCCTGAGCATCCTCCTTGGAACGCATAGTGAATGACACACCCTTTTCATCATCCCAGCGACGTGTTTCCTGAGTGATTTCTCCACCATTTTCGATTATTTTAATCTGACGATCCCGTTCATTAGCAATAGCCCGAGAGATAGCCTTAAAAGAGTTCAGATTTTTCATTTCGGTGCGGGTTCCAAACGGACCGTACTCATCTCCATAATAGCTTGAATTGTCCGGAGTTTTAGTTTGATTGTTTGAATACCCCTTTTTTATGTCAGACTCTGTTTTGTCATTTATCCCGGCTCTGGCAGATGATTTATCCTCCGACAATTCAAAATCTCTGTCAATCGGTCGAACTGAAAGATTTACATCCACACGTAATGATCCTTCATTCATTTTGCAATCTGATACACCGAGATAGATCAGCATTGTTCGCAGGTTTGTCAGAAAATCTATTACATCATCGGCGTTTCGCATATCAGGCTCCGTTACAATCTCAATTAACGGTACCCCTGCGCGGTTATAATCAATCAGAGTTTCCCCGGTTTCATCGTCGTGAATCAGTTTCCCTGCATCCTCCTCCATGTGGATCTCATGGATTCGAATTATTCGTGGATTGTTTATGCCATTATCTGTTATTTTAGTCTTATCAGTTTCAGTCTCCGACTCACTACCGTTCAAAAAAACATGGCCGTTAACGCCTATCGGTGAATACAACTGGGATATCTGGTAGTTCTGAGGATTATCAGGATAGAAATAGTTTTTCCTGTCGAAACGATATTCACGATTGATCTCACAATTCAATGCCAATCCTATCGCTATTGCATGATCCAAAACCCGCCGGTTCAGCACCGGAAGGGCACCCGGCAAGCCAAGACAGACCGGACAGGTATTCAAATTGGGAACGGCGCCGAAATCCGTAGAGCAAGCACAGAAAATCTTGCTGTCAGTCAACAACTCAACATGAATCTCAAGACCGATAATGGTTTCAAAGCTCACTTTTTCAGTTCTCCTATTATCCGCACCACAAGATTTTCGTTATAGTTGACACGGCATACAATATATAGTATAATCATACTGTTGCCACCTCTAATCTTGCAGGAAAGGAGGTGATAGCCATGGAACTACTCACTCATCTTTTGGTCTCCGTATTGGCAGGTGTGCTTTCGAGCATCATCTGTAAATGGCTTGACGGCGACTAGCAGAAGGCAACCAAGCCTCGGGAACTAAACCCACCCGGCAATAACGGGAATAAAAACCCCCGCGAGATGGCGCTCGCGGGGGTTTTGTTGCCTTGGAAATACTCACTCATCACTCGTACTCCAATATCAATATACCACCACCGCGCGTTTTTGTCAACCGGTTTTTCTCTGAAATGCGCGGACTAACGCCAACTGTTTTTCTTCTGAAAACGCCCTGCCGATGAGCTGCGCTCCGACAGGCAGTTCACAGCCATCTGTGTCTATCGTTCCACATGGAAATGATACCGCCGGTAACCCGGTCAGATTTGCCGGAATAGTAAAAAGGTCGCCTTGATACATACGCAATGGATCATTGAGACTCTCACCTAGTTTAGGTGCCACCGTCGGTGTAACCGGCATCAGGATCATGTCCACCTGATCAAATGCCTTGTCATAGGCGTTCTTTATCAGGCGACGCACCTGACATGCTTTTTTATAATAAGCATCATAGTAGCCTTCTGAGAGAACAAAGGTGCCCAATCTGATACGTCGGCGAACCTCCTCTCCAAAACCCTCTGTTCGTGATTTGCGCAGCATTTCATGGAGATCATCGTAATTTACAGCTCTGTGTCCGTATTTAACTCCGTCAAAACGGGACAGATTTGAACTTGCCTCGGCGCAGGCAATAATGTAATAGGCGGGAACAACATATTCGGCCATACCGATGTCAATTTCCTTTATCGAAACTCCCATCTGTTCAAATCTATGGGCGGTTTCCAGTATTCTCTCAGATATACGCTCATCAATAACCGACTCTTCGCTAAAAGGACTCAGTATTCCTTTCGGTAAACCAATTGTAATACCCTCCGTACCTGCTGATTTTTTGTCTTTTATTATGCTATTCATATGCGGCGTTCCGTTATTAATCTTTTTCCGACCGGTCGAGTCCAGCGGATCCCATCCTGAAATCGTTTGAAATATTGCGGCACAGTCATCAGCATTCCCGGCTATCGGTCCAATCTGTTCAAGAGATGAACCATATGCCACCAATCCATATCTCGAAACCGCTCCGTAGGTTGGCTTCAGACCGGTCACACCGCAGTACGCCGCCGGCTGTCGAATCGAACCCCCGGTGTCAGAACCCAATGCACAGGGAACCATCCCTGCTGCCACAGCCGCTGCCGAACCTCCGGAGGATCCACCCGGAACCCGTGTGTTGTCATGTGGGTTTTTTGTAGCACCGTAAACGGAGGTCTCCGTAGTTGAACCCATGCCGAACTCATCCATGTTGGTTTTCCCGATGACGACAGCTCCTGCCTGTTCCAACCGTTCCACCGCCGTAGATGAATAAGTTGCCATGTATTTCGTCTCTGCTTGATCATTCTCCGATCCGTTAATCTGTATATTATCAGACTGACCGGTTCCGAATCGATTCGTCAAATCCCCTGCCAGCATCCGCGAACCGCAGGTCAACGGCATATCCTTAACACTGATGTTGTCCTTGACCGCAATCGGTACACCTGCCAGTAAACTCCCGTCAAGTTCTCCGTTATCTATCTGTCTCTGAACGAACTCCGCCCGCTCTAAAACATGTTCCCTGTCCGTAACAGTAATAAACGCATTTATTTCATCATTACATTTATCTATATTGGCAAGTGTTTCCGTAACCGCCTCCGGTACGGACAATTCCCCACGGCGGATTTTCCTTGCCAGGTCTAATGCTGAGTCAATTGCCATGTTTTTTTGCACCTCATACCCCAGGTATAATACATAACCCTGATACTCATCTCAGATCATAGTATAACACAGATAAGCGAAACTCTTTCATATACTCCTCGGTGTAACTACCATACCGTCCCTCATGAGAGGCGCATTCCGACTCAGAACATCATTCCTCTCATCGGCGGAAACATCCTCCCGGAGCGGTATCTCATTATCTTCAAAAGGCTGTATTAACGGTTTCACTCCTTCAGTATCAACCTCGCTGATACAATTGAAATAACCTATCATATCCTCAAGTCCACTGATATCACGTTCCGCTTCACTATCGGAGCTTTCCAACTCAGCAAGTCTGTTGATCCCATTTATCATTGATCCTGAACTCCCGACAATTTTTCAGTCTACATCGATTTTTTACGGCTACATTTTAAAAAAGTACGAATTTTTCGCTATTTTCTCAAAACCATGAAACTCACTCATCATCCAAATCCTTGTAATACTGCTCGAGACGGGGGCGGGCAGCGATGTAATACTTCTCTAATCCCGGATCAAAGTGTTTACCGAAACTCTCCATGATGATCCCGTCTGCTTTTTCAAATGACATCCTGTCCTTGTAAACCCTCTTGCTCACTAACGCATCATATACATCCGCGATCGCCATGATGCGAGCCTCGATCGGAATTTTCTCACCGACAAGTCCCTCCGGATAACCCGATCCGTCCATCCTCTCATGGTGGTAGTGAGCAACATTTTCTGCCAGTTTGTGAAAATCCTCATCTTCTGTGTCTTTCAGAATTTCATGAACTATTCGCGCACCCTCTGCGGCGTGCATTTTCATTTTTTCAAATTCCTCATCGGTAAATCGTCCCGGTTTCTGCAAAATTTCATCCGGTACCGCAATCTTGCCGAGGTCGTGCATCGGCGCCGCTTTGATCAGGTTTTTGCAGAATTTATCATTCCTTGCAATCTTACATTCGGGATCCTTTTTCATCTCGTCAATCAGTATCCTCACGCAGTCACTGGTTCTCCTGATATGACCTCCGGTGGAATTATCCCTTGATTCAACCATGGTCGCCATTGACATTATGAGATTGTTATGCATAATTTTCAGGTTTCTGGTTTTTTCATCGACTCTCTCCTGCAGAGCATCATTCCACCTGCTGATGCCGTCTATTTCCATACGATCAAGTGTATCATCGACAATATGTATCTGATAGCCGGATCTTTTTCTCCCGTTATATAACGGATTCACCGTAAGCTGATAAATCGTTTTCCTGTGTTCGCCCCACCTCTCAACGTTTCTCGGAACAGATCTCCCCTTTTTTTTGAAATCCTCAAGCATGGGAAGAAATTCTCTTTTGAAAAACTCATTTTTTTTGACCTTTCGATCAACCTGAGTTTTTTTCAGTTCAGGAAAAACATCCGCAGCAATTCCGATGCAGCCGATATATTTCAACTTTTTGTCGAACGAAATAAAACCTTCATCTCCCAACAGTGTTATGGAGTCAATTATGGTGTCGCGTATATTAAACAGCGATATGCGTCGTATGATAAAAAGAAAAATAAGCTGTATCAATACAAACGCTACTGCAGTAAAATCATATTGAATTCCGAGAAATTTCCAACCGAAAAATGCAGCTATGGCAATCGTTTCTGTCAAAAGCAGGAGAATGATACGTTTATTTGATACATTTTTTTTGAAAAACAACGAATAGAATATTGCAATAACTCCCATCACA
Organism: Eubacterium sp.; assembly: GCA_017614395.1. Taxonomy (GTDB): domain Bacteria; phylum Bacillota; class Clostridia; order Lachnospirales; family Lachnospiraceae; genus Eubacterium_F. Next base: position 24,668 of record JAGABX010000091.1, on the reverse strand, counting down.
AACATAGCTGCGATTGTTATCAAAAAAACTGTATGCGCCGGACCGTAAACTTTTGTAAATATAGTTATGCCTTCTATTTTTTTCAGCATAACCTTTTTGTAAAAAAGACCGGTAAATTCCGTTGTCGCAACTGACATAAACAATTCCGAACAGAAATACAGCATAATGATTTTGAGCCATTTAGGGATATTGATATTACATATTTCAAAAACAGCCATTGTAATAAAGAATATTAAAAAGCATCCGCCCAAATAGATTACTTTTTGCGCAATCAAAGCCTCATTTTCGTCATTCGCAAGTGATAACAGCATGTAACCCAGATTAGTTACGGGAATGAACGCGAATATGAGAGTATAGTAAATACCGAAGCTTTTTCTCCATACTGCGCCGTAAATTACCGTCAAAATTATTGACAATTCCAACAAACCGGCGTACATCATCGTCTGCCAGTCTGCCTGTCCGATTGCATCGATCGTTCCCTGAATGTTCATGTTGATCCTCCGTTTTTCCGCCTGTCAAAACACATTTGTTTCTGTATTCCACACGGATTTACATATCGGTTTACCAATCCTGATTATGCTATCGGGAGAGTAACCGTAATTCTGAGACTCTCTCCGTCATCACTATACGCTTTGATCCTGCCATGACTCCTCTCGACAATTGATTTTGCAACCGAGAGGCCGATGCCGGAGCCTCCTGTTTCTGAACTGCGTGATGCGTCATTTCTGTAAAAACGCTCAAACAGAATGTCATTTTCTCCCTGTTTGATCCCATCAGCGTGATTGAAAACAGTCATCACTGCACGCTTTCCTTTCGAAAAAAGCTCGACTTCTATGGTTGTATCCGGCGTGGCATATTTCACTGCATTATCAAGCAGCAAGCCGATTAGTTGCCGGATGTTTTTTTCATTCGCGCGAATATATATTCCGTTTCCGATCTCTGTTTTCAGTTTTTTGTTCGCGACCTCCGCAGGCGCCTGATAACTGTCCGCTGTTTCCCGCAGAATATCACTGAATGAAATTCTCTCCGGCTCCCCGCCGAAATCCGTTTCATCCAATCTCGTTAATGCCACCATCTGCTCAACTAACCCGGTAAGTCTCTCGACCTGATGCCTGGTGCTCGCGATCCATTTCGTCTCGCCGCTCTCCATCTCCATGACCTCAGTATTCGCGGAGATGATAGCAAGAGGTGTTTTCAGTTCATGGCTGGCATCCGTGAGGAATTGTTTTTGCTTGCGTTCACTCGCCTCAACAGGACGGAATACCAGTTTTGACGTAAAAAGCACAAGTAAAAACACAACTAACGCGCCCGCTAATGATACAATTATCGAAATCCACAGTGAATAGGAAAAAGCATCCAGTCTCCTCTCACAGTTTACCAGACATACCATGGTATCCGCATCGACTGTGGCGGAATAAACTACTCCGGTTGCCCCAGCGATATCATTATTTGCAGAGAATGTTGTTGTAACCGACTTGTCGTAAGCAGCAACCCTGTAGCGATAGGTTCCCTCGTAAAACCCTTTTTCCGAACCACCATTCAGAATTGCTGTTGCAATCTCCTCAGCCTCGGTTTCCGTCACGGCAGCTATATTATCCATATGTGAGCCAACTACAGCACCGTCACGGAAATAAACGGTGAAATAGCGCGTCTCATAGGGTGCCTCCGCTCCTCCCGGCGGCATCTCCCCCTCACCAATCGGACTGATGCCGTTATTTGGTAACGGCGGAGGTGTTTCGCCGCTGCTACCCGGTGGAGGCAGAACCTGTAAGCTACCGTCGGCCGGATTCCTCCCTATTTCCGATGCCGGACCGGAAACAGTCTCTCCCTCACTCCGGGCGGCTCCGGGATCCGGATACTCTCCCCCGTTTCCGACTATGCGCTCCAGTTCCTGATCAGAAGTATTTATCACATCCATATAACTCAGGACATTCATACCGATGACTATGGCTGCCAGAACGGCAAACATGGAGCCCATCGCCGCCAGCACAAACCGGATCCTCAGCTTTTTCATAGCAGTACGCTCCTCAAAACAGCATAGTTTTATATGACACACAGACGAAGTCCGTCCGTTTCTGTCGATATCAGGACTTCTCCTCCAGGTAATACCCCTGCCCGCGTTTTGCCTTTATCTCTATATCAGCGCCCAATGCCGCCAGTTTCTTACGAAGACCCGAAATCGTAACCCACACGGTATTTATCTCGGCCTCACTCTCATATCCCCATACGCGTTCCATGATCCTCTCGGTCGAGATTACCTGATGTGGATTTGACAGAAAAAGTTCAAGCAGCTGGTATTCCTTGCCCGGCAGATGATCGCTGCCGTCAGGGGTTTTCAATACGTATGAGGCGGAATCGAGAATAACATTTCCGAGTTTTAATTCAGCGCTGGTTGCCTCGGTTGCCCGCCTGGTAATTGAACGAACTCTCGCCAGTAACTCCTTCATCGCAAATGGTTTCGTCAGGTAATCATCTGCGCCCGCATCCAGTCCGAAAACCCGGTCATCCACCTCCGACTTCGCTGTCAGGATCAACACCGGAACCGCATTGCCCTGATCACGGAGTTTTTTTACAACCGTAAACCCATCCATCTCCGGCATCATAACATCGAGAATCGCCCCGTCATATTCACCCACCTCGAGATAATCCAATGCATCACGCCCGTTATACACGGCATCAACGGCATACTGGGCGTGTTCCAGCATCGCTACCAGAGCATCTGACAGTTCGCGTTCGTCCTCAGCAAGCAGTATTCTCATTACAAATCCCCTATCCGCAAATTGACCGTTCCATCACTGACCGGGTTTACTGTATAACATACAGACCTCGCATTTGATGTATAGTCTTTCGCTATTTTATTACATTAACAATCTGATTCCTGGTTATAACTCCTGATGGAATATCCACTCCGTGCGAACGTAACGCCCCTGCGAGACGTGCCGCCACCGGTGGGCGCAGACCGATCTGTTCGAGTTCTGCTGCATCCGCAAATACCGATTCCGGGGAATCATCCATAACTATACGACCGTCATTCATCACGATAACCCGGCCTGTATGCTCGGCTACATCCTCCATGGAGTGGGATATCAGTATTACCGTGATATTCTTTTCCTCATGAAGTTCATGAAGAAGAGCAAAAATATCCTCACGACCCGCAGGATCCAGCCCCGCAGTCGGTTCATCGAGGATCAGTACCTCCGGCTGCATTGCCAACACTCCCGCTATAGCCACCCTGCGCTTCTGACCTCCGGATAATGCCAGAGGAGAAACATCCAGCAGATCCTGGCCGATTCCGACGATTTTTAATGCCTCATAGGCACGCAACTCAGCAGTCAGCTCCTCCAACCCCTGATTGTTCGGTCCGAACAGAACATCCTTCAATACGGTACTTTCAAACAGCTGCTGCTCCGGATACTGAAAAACCAGTCCGACACGCCCACGCAGTTTATTCAGTTTATATCCCCGTTCGTTTATATCCTCTCCGTCAACAAATACTCCGCCATAGGTTGGTTTCAGCAGGCCATTCATCATCTTTACAAGAGTTGATTTTCCTGAACCCGTCCGACCGATCAAACCGATAAACTCACCCTGACCGATCCGCAGATTCACACCGGCGAGGGCATGTTTCTCATATGCCATCCCCTCGTCATATATATATGAGACCTCGTTTAATAATATTTCCATCGATTTAATCCGCCACACATGTTTTGAATAGCTCTTCCCCAAAAATAAACAATACAAAACTATTATACAAAAAATGCCCCGCATACGCAAGGGCTTTTTATATGAATTGCAAGCTAAAAAATCTGCCAAGGTATCCGATCAACCAATATGATTCCGACAATATACGCTGCCATCATGGGATACATCAGCACATCACATATTCGGTAGTGCAGAGGTTTCAGTTTGGTCCTCTTTTTCCCGCAATTGTAACAGCGTGACTCCATAGCCATGCCGAGCTCATAGGCGCGCCTGGTTGCCGAGACTATCAGCGGAACCAAAATCGAGGTAAGCGATCTCATCTTTTTTATCAAATGACCGTTTTCTATATCCGCCCCACGCGCACTCTGAGCATCAATGATGCGATTTGTTTCCTGTAACAGCAGCGGGATAAACCGTAACGCCAGCGACATCATCATCGCAAAATCATGAACCGGGACACGAAACACCTTCAGCCAGCATAACAGTGATTCAATAGCCTCAGTCAGCTCACCGGGCGTGGTGGTATAGGTCAGCATCGACGATCCGACTACTAAATATATCAGCCTCATCGCCATAAAAATTGCCTGCCTGACACCCTGATATGTAATGTGAATAAATTCCCATTCCCACAGTATGTCACCCTTGGTAAAAAATAGATTAAAAAACGATGTAAATATCAGTAAAAAGATGATAACTCTCATCCCTTTGAGTATATGAAAAACAGGCACCTTTGACAGAAAAATAACAGTCAATAAAAACACTGTAACAACAGCGTATCCGATAAAATTAGAGAACAAAAACAGCGATACAAGATACACCAATACAGCTATAATTTTAACCCTCGGATCCAGCCGATGAATCACCGACTCGACCGGATAATAACTTCCTATAGTCATATTCCTTAGCATCGCCAGATTCCTTCCACTTAGTATATAATTCCAATCTGCACTGGTGTTCTCGCGGGGTTACCTGTCCGAATGCGAGGGGCATTGCAAACGCATGAGCGACGAGCCCGCGAGGAGCGAATAAAGTGTGCCCCGAGCAAAGGATCAGGTAACCCCGTTATGTACCTGAATAGTTCTCAACAAACTCATCAACAGTCAGTGCAATCGGTTTTCCCGCCTCATAGGCTATTCTCGCTATCTCAGGGACAGCGAGCCCCAGCTCATAAAGCCTCGTCACCTGTGAAAACACCTCTCCCGGAGTACCCGTCATATCAAGTTCTCCGTTAATCATAACAAATATCTGATCTGCATCAACCAGTTCCTCAGGATAATGCGTGATCCAGATTACGGTTATGCCTTCCTCACGGTTTAAACGTCTTGCCTCGGCGAGAACCTCCTCACGGCCTGACGGATCCAGCATGGCGGTAGACTCATCGAAAACGATGCATTTCGGACGCATAGCTAAAACTCCCGCGATTGCGATACGCGCCTTCTGACCGCCCGATAATCTCAAAGGGGAATCCTCTGCATGCTCACCCATCCCGACTGCAGCCAGGGCCTCATCAACCCTTGATCGCAGTTCCTCCTGAGGCACTCCGAGGTTCTCCGGTCCGAATGCGATATCGTCCTCCACTATGTCGTGAACAATCTGATTATCCGGGTTTTGGAATACCATGCCGACTTTCTGACGAACCTCAAATATAAGATCTTTGTCACGGGTGTTAATATCATCAACCCACAATGCGCCTTCCTCGGGAACCAACAGAGCATTCAGATGCTTGGCCAAGGTTGATTTTCCGGAACCATTAGCGCCGATAATACCGATAAACTGTCCTGTTTCAATGCGAAAAGAGACAGCGTTCAACGCTGTCTCCACCGCTACTACTTCGTCGTGATCATCGCGACGGATATATTCGTATGTGATACCCTCTGCCTTAATCATAAACACAGGCCTCAACTATCCGAATTGAAAACAAATCAATGATATCGAATTAAACTAACTCGATAACAACCTCCATAGCTGCATCACCCTTGCGCGGTCCGATCTTCACAATACGTGTGTAACCGCCGTTTCGGTTCGCATATTTCGGAGCAATTTCGTCAAAAAGCTTGTTAGTCAGATCAATCTCCCTGGTATGCTTTTTACGTCCTGCCGTCTCATTCGGAACCTCTTTAACGTTGTAAAGAACCTTTTTCATCTGACGACGGGCATGCAAACGTGACGGTGAATCCTTTTTGATCTCCTTGCTCACGGTATCATATACAACTACCTTCTTACCATCCTGCGTCTCGCGGATCCTCTTGCCGTCAACATCGGTCTTCGGAACCTTCTGCTCAACAGTCACAGTCTCATAATTATCCTTTTCACGAACTGCCATGGCAATGAGTCCCTCTGCAATCTTGCGGATCTCCTTTGCCTTTGCTTCTGTGGTAATGATACGGCCGTGATAAATCAGGTTTGTTACCTGATTACGCAGCAACGCTTTTCTCTGACTGGACGTCCTGCCCAATTTTCTGTAACCAGCCATCATATCCTCCATTCCGGCGCTGACGCGCCCGTTAAATCAATTGTTATCTTTCAATGACAAACCAAGTTCTTTCAGTTTTGCCAATACCTCATCCAGAGATTTACGTCCCAGATTACGAACCTTCATCATTTCGTCCGCCGTTTTGCCTGTCAACTCCTCAACCGTGCGGATATTCGCGCGCATCAGGCAGTTGTATGAACGAACGGACAACTCCAGTTCATCAATGCTCATGTCCATAACCTTTTTGGTCTCATCGGCATTCGGCTCAACAATAACCTCAGCATTCTGAGCCTTCTCGGAAAGGTCGATGAAGGATTTCAGATGCTCGCTGAGCACTTTGGCAGCGAGGCTGACAGCCTCATCCGGTGCCAGAGTACCGTTGGTCAGCACATCCATGGTCAGTTTGTCAAAATCGGTAATCTGACCTACACGGGTATCCTCCACCTTGATATTCACACGCTCGATCGGAGTATAAATTGAATCAATCGCAATTGCATCTACATCGATGTGCTCATTCTTTTTATTTTTGTCAGAGCTGACATACCCGCGTCCGCTGGTAACATTCATCTCAATATACAATCTGCAATCTGCTCCGCCATTCAATGTAGCGATCACCTGATCCTCATTGATGATCTCGATATCAGAGCTTTTGCGGATATCTGCAGCGCGAACAACTCCCTCGCCCTGCGCGTCAATGTACATCATAACCGGTGTCGTTATATCCTCAGCATTGTTTTTGATCGCGAGGTTTTTGATGTTCATGACGATTTCCGTCACATCCTCCTTGACTCCCGGTATGGATGAAAACTCGTGAACTACTCCGTCGATTTTGATGCTTGAAACGGCAGAGCCGGGTAATGAGGACAACATAATTCTCCTGAGAGAATTGCCCAATGTAGTTCCGTATCCGCGTTCCAGCGGCTCAACTACAAAGCGGCCGAATTTGTGATCCTCAGAAATCTCAACAATCTCAATTTTCGGTTTATCAAATCCAAACACGTAGGCACCCCCTTATCAGAGCAATGATTATTTCGAGTACAACTCGACAATCAACACGTCATTAACCGGTACATCGATCTCGGTTCTGGTCGGATACTCAAGAACCGTTCCGGACAGAGCCTCATGATTTGACTCCAGCCATGCAGGAACCAAACGTCCGCCTGTCACCTCGAGAATCTCCTTGTAACGGGGACCTCCTTTATGTTTTTCTTTGATTTCGATTGTATCACCCTTTTTCAGTGAATATGACGGAATGTTTACACACTCGCCGTTAACCAAAACATGCTTGTGATCTACAATCTGTCTTGCTTCTTTTCTGGTTCTCGCGAATCCGAGACGGAACAATACATTGTCCAAACGAAGCTCAAGCAGGATCATCAGGTTATCACCCGTGGTACCCCATTTAGCCTTCTGCGCGCGCGCAAAATAGTTACGGAACGGTTTCTCCAAAACACCGTAAATGAATTTTGCCTTCTGTTTCTCACGCAACTGCTGTCCGTACTCGGAAAGCTTTTTACCCTGACGGGGCTTTCTGCTGGATTGTTTATCAATCCCGAGGTAAGTAGGATCGAGATCCAATGATCTGCATCTTTTTAAAACCGGTGTCATATCTCTTGCCATGATTATACCCTCCTTCTCTTCGGCGGCCGGCAACCGTTATGCGGTACCGGTGTTACGTCACGGATACTGGTTACCTCGATGCCGCATGCCTGAATGGCGCGGATCGCTGCCTCACGACCGGAACCCGGTCCTTTGACCATAACCTCTACCGTTTTCAAACCATGAGGGAGAGCAGCCCTTGCAGCTGTCTCTGCTGCCATCTGAGCAGCGTAAGGAGTGGATTTTTTGCTTCCTCTGAAACCTAATCCGCCCGCGCTGGCCCAGGAGATCGCATTGCCTTCCATGTCGGTCAGCGTCACGATCGTGTTATTGAACGATGCCTGAATATGTGCCTGTCCGCGGTCTATATTCTTCTTGGCACGCTTTTTATTCGTTTTCTTCGCTACTTGCTTAGCCATTCGATTGTCCTCCTATATTATTTTTTCTTGTTAGCAACTGTACGCTTCGGACCTTTGCGCGTACGTGCGTTGGTCTTGGTTTTCTGACCGCGAACCGGAAGTCCTTTTCTGTGACGGATTCCACGGTAGCAACCGATCTCCTGCAAACGCTTGATGTTCAGAGCAACCTCTCTGCGGAGATCACCCTCAACAACGATCGATTCTGTCTCCTCAATGACTTTGCGGATTTTGTCCACATCCTCATCTGAAAGGTCTTTGCAACGGATATCAGGATCAACACCCGCCTGCTCAAGAATCTTTCTGGAGCTCGAAACACCAATCCCATAAATATAGGTAAGACCTATTTCTACGCGTTTTTCTCTCGGCAAATCTACACCGCTAATACGAGCCATGTTTTTCCTCCATTCTTCTTTTTATACTGACTACTACTGCCTTAAACCGCGAACGCCCTGCGCGGACTCGGGGATTTCCCCTGGAAAACTATTTTGAAAAAGTTTCTCCCGCGGTATCATGACACCCTCGGATGTCATAACACAAAAAGCAACTATAATAATGAATTATCCAAAATACAGAATTATCCCTGTCGCTGTTTGTGTTTGGGGTTTTCACAGATGATGCGGATCTTTCCTTTTCTCTTGATCACCTTGCATTTCTCGCAAATCGGCTTTACTGACGATCTGACCTTCATGAATGCCCCCTCCTTTCCTTAATATGAACTTTTTATTTATCACGCCAAACGATCCTTCCCTTGGTCAGATCATATGGCGAAAGTTCCAATGTTACCTTGTCTCCCGGCAGAATTCGAATGTAATTCATACGAAGCTTGCCGCTTATGTGAGCCAGTACCTTGTGCCCGTTCTCCAGCTCAACCTGGAACATGGCATTCGGCAGCTTCTCCACGACGGTTCCTTCAATCTCGATCATATCCGACTTTGACATACTCTACGTCCTTTCTGATCATCCGAGGATGCCGACAATGGCATTAAATACATCCTTCAGATCTACAGTTCCGTCAACTTCCTTCAATATACCCTCTTTGTTATAATAATCGATCAGAGGCTGTGTCTGCTCATGATAAACCTTCAGACGGTCAGCAACCACCTCAGGTTTGTCATCATCACGCAATGTCAGCTCACCGCCGCATGCATCACAGACACCCTCGACCTTGGTAGGATTATATTTGACATGATAGGTACCGCCACACTTAACACATGCACGGCGACCGCTCATACGGTTCACGATGTTCTCATCCGGAACCTCAACGTCGATAGCGTAATCAAGTTTCTCACCGCGCGCGTTCAGTGCATTGGTCAGAGCCTCAGCCTGCGGAATAGTACGCGGAAAACCATCAAGCACATATCCGTTCGCCGCATCATCCTGCGCGATCCTGTCAACTACGAGATCACAGGTCAGCTCATCCGGCACGAGTTTTCCCTCATCCATATAAGCCTTTGCCTTCTTGCCTAACTCAGTTCCTTCTTTAATATTCGCACGAAAGATATCTCCCGTCGAAATGTGCGGAATCCCATACTTCTCGGAAATCATCTTTGCCTGTGTTCCCTTACCGGCGCCCGGCGCCCCTAACATAACAATCTTCATATCAATCCTCCATTAATTTCCTAAGAATCCTTTATAATGTCTAACTAATACGAGCGATTCGATCTGCTTGACGGTCTCGATAATGACACCGACAACGATGATCAGCGAAGTACCTGAGAACGACACATCCGCGCCGAATGCTCCCGAGAAAAAGATCGGCAGCACGCAGACAATACACATACCGATAGCACCGATGAAAATGATGCTGTTCAGCACTGTTGTCAGATACTCTGTTGTGGGTTTGCCGGGACGTATGCCCGGAATAAATCCACCCTGACGTTTCATATTGTTGGAAATCTCCAACGGATTGAATGTTACCGAAGTGTAAAAATACGCGAAGAATATTACCAGCACAATATAAATCAGCAAACCGAGCGTGTATTTGAACTCACTCCAACTGCCTATTTTGCACCAGTCAGACTGGTTACACAATGTCAGGAATTTCTGAAAAAGTGTGGCATCCGGTCCAACCTTCGGAGATACTCCCGCAAAGCTGGCTATGATAACCGGCAAACTCATCATTGAACTTGCAAAAATGACGGGAATAACGCCTGCGGTGTTTACCTTCAGCGGAATATGGCTGGCATTGCCGCCTGTCATTTTGTTCCCCTGAATCTTTTTCGCGTACTGTACAGGAATACGACGCTCGCCGTCCTGCAACCATACAATGAACACATACATTGCTACAATGACGCCTACGATGATAACACCTGCCACGATAGCATTTGTGATGTTTGACGCACCCTCAACATATGTTTTGTACAAACCGGACAGATCACTCGGAATACGCGCTACGATATTTACCAAAAGCACGATTGAAATACCGTTTCCGACACCTTTTTCCGTAATCTGCTCACCAAGCCACATCAGGAACGCAGCGCCGGCTGTCAGTGAAACAACAGCTACGAGAAGTCCGGTCCAACCTGTGTTTGAATCAAACAGTCCCTGATTGCGGAACCCGATAACGATAGCCACGCCCTCGATGATCGCCAGAATAATTGAGAGATAACGTGTGTACTCGTTTATCTTTTTCCTGCCGTCCTCACCGTCCTTCTGCATCTCCTCCAAACGCGGAATCGCTATGGTAAGGAGCTGAAGGATAATGGAAGCCGTGATGTACGGGGTGATGTTCAGCGCGAAAATTGACATACGCGAGAACGAACCACCTGTCATGACATCGAGCAGGCCAAGCGATTTGTTGCTGTCAAAAATCTCCTGCATGAAACTCGTGTTGGCGCCCGGTACCGGGATGTTACATCCGATACGGATGATAACGATCGCCACTAACACATAGAGCAGCTTCATACGGATTTCTTTAGTTCTAAACGCATTTTGAATGGTCTCAAACATTAGATCACCTCATCTTTACGCTGCATCTTCAGCTTTTTCTTTTCTACACGCTTTTTTTTGCTCATTGAAGCTTTGTCTTTTTTCTTCATCTTGGTTCTTCTGTTGGCTTTCTTCTGCTCAATTTCCTTTTCCTTGCGACTGGAATACTCACCACCTGCAGCCTGGATCTTCTCAGCTGCATTTTTTGATACATCATAAACATTTATTGTAAGTTTTTTGCTCAACTCGCCGTTTCCGAGAATCTTCACTCCGTCTGCAGCTTTGCTGATAACTCCTTTTTCCAACAGAGTCTCCTCAGTGACCTCTGCTCCGTCATCGAATACGTTGAGGCGTCCCACACCGATTCCGATGATTTCCTTGGAATTGATGTTTGTGAAACCTCTCTTCGGAACACGACGGTACAACGGAAGCTGACCACCCTCAAATCCGAGTCTCGGCGCACCTGAACGAGCCTTCTGACCTTTATGACCTTTGCCGGCCGTTTTGCCGTTGCCCGATCCGTGACCACGTCCGCGGCGGAAGGTATCGTCGTGTTTGGAGCCGGCTGCCGGCTTTAATTCAGATAAATTCATAACCTCATACCTCCTCAACCTTTACCATGTGTCTAACCTGGTCAATCATTCCGCGAACAGCCGGATTGTCCGGCATTTCAACGGTCTTGTTCAGTTTCCTGAGTCCCAGCGCCTCCACCGTCTTGCGGTGTTTCGGGATAGACCCGATCGGCGATTTAACCAATGTTATTTTTAACTTTGCCATTTGTCTAATCCTCCTACATCGTCATCGCGACATTAATGTCACCCTAACACCTCGTCAACAGAAAGTCCGCGGAGTTTTGCAACTGCCTCAGGAGTTTTAAGTCCCTTCAGACCTTCAATAGTTGCCAGTACAACATTCTGTTTGTTCCGGCTTCCAAGTGATTTTGTACGGATGTTTTTGAAGCCTGCGAGCTCCAGAACCGCACGAGCCGGACCGCCTGCGATGATACCGGTACCTTCCGGGGATCTCTTCATCAGCACGTTTGCGCTTCCGAAATTGCCGATATTGTCATGCGGAATACTCTTGTTCTCGTCGAGCGGAACCTCGATCATGCTTTTGATCGCTGCCTCTTTGCCTTTGCGGATAGCCTCCGGAATCTCCGTAGCCTTTCCGAGACCGGCGCCGACACGTCCTTTTTTGTCGCCGACAACCACCAGAGCAGTAAAACGCATATTACGTCCGCCCTTTACAACCTTTGTTACACGTTTGATCGTAACGACGGTATCTTCAAATTCGCTTTCTTCCTGCGGCTGATTATCACGTTTATCTCGTCTCATAACTCAATTAACCTCCCTTAGAATTCCAAGCCGGCTTCTCTGGCCGCCTCTGCCAACGCTTTCACCTTGCCCTGATAGATGTATCCTCCGCGATCGAAAACAACTGTTTTAATTCCGTTGTCAAGTGCTTTCTTCGCGATGATCTCTCCGAGCTTTTTAGCAGCTTCAACGTTGTTGGTCTTGGTCAGATCCTTTTTCACATCCGCCTGAACGGTGGAGGCTGAAACGATCGTGTTGCCTGCTACATCATCAATTACCTGCGCATAAATATGGTTATTGCTGCGAAATACTGACAGACGCGGTTTCTCAGGAGTTCCTGACAAACGGCTGCGGATACGTCTGTGCTTGTTCTCGCGAACTTCATGGCGCGCTGTTTTCTTTACCATTGTTCATTCACTCCTTTCCTTACTTACCGGTCTTACCAGCCTTGCGGCGGATAACTTCGTAATCATACTTGATGCCCTTGCCTTTGTACGGCTCCGGCGGTCTCTTCTCACGGATCTCGGCTGCATACTGACCAACCTTCTCCTTGTCGATACCCTTTACAATGATCAGATTCTGACCATCTACCGTAACCTCAACTCCCTCAGGATCCTCCATCTCAACCGGATGTGAGAAACCAAGGCTGAGTGTGAGCTTTTTGCCCTGTTTTGCAGCACGATAGCCGACACCGTTTACCTCAAGTCTCTTCTCATACCCTTCTGTAACACCTATGATCATGTTATTGATCAGGGTTCTGGTTAGACCATGCAGGGATTTCATTTTTTTCAAATCATTGGGGCGGGTGACCTTGATCTCCTCGCCGTCCTTTTCAATTTTCATTTCCGATGCAAGCTTTCTTGAAAGCTCACCCTTCGGACCTTTTACCGTCACCTGATTATTTTCTGCAATATCAACCGTAACTCCGGCCGGTACCGCGATAGGCATTCTTCCGATACGTGACATGCCGTTACCTCCTATTGTTTCCTGTTGTTTAGATTTACCATACGAAGGCGAGAACTTCACCGCCAACGTTCTGCTTGCGCGCATCCTTGTCCGTCAACACTCCCTTGTTAGTGGAGATGATTGCGATACCCAGTCCTCCGAGCACCTTGGGCAGCTCGTCCGTGTTTGCATATACACGAAGTCCCGGCTTGGAAATACGCTTGATACCTGAGATGATCTTTTCATTCTTATCCTTGCCGTATTTCATTGTGACATGGATAGTTTTAAAGCCCTTCTCATCGGTCTTGATCTCAAAGTCCTTGATATAACCCTCTTTTTTGAGGATCTCTGCGATAGAAACCTTCATCTTGGAAGAAGGAATATCTACCGTATCGTGTTTTGCCGTATTCGCATTGCGGATTCTGGTCAGCATATCTGCGATCGGATCACTCATAGTCATGATAGTTTACCTCCTTCTGTTATTACCAACTGGATTTTTTTACACCCGGAATCTGTCCCTTGTAAGCCAGTTCCCTGAAACATACGCGGCAGATGCCGTACTTTCTCAAAACACTGTGCGGACGTCCGCATAATTTGCAACGGGTATACTTGCGAGTTGAAAACTTAGGCTTCCGCTGCTGCTTTATCTTCATCGCTGTTTTTGCCATGATTATCTCCCTTCTGTGCTATCACTTCTTGAACGGCATACCGAACTGTGTGAGAAGCTCTCTTGCTTCCTCATCGGTGTTTGCCGTAGTTACGAAGATGACATCCATTCCTCTGACCTTGTCTACCTTGTCATACTCGATCTCCGGGAAGATCAGCTGCTCCTTGATTCCGAGCGCGTAGTTGCCGCGTCCGTCAAAAGCATTGGGATTGACACCGCGGAAGTCGCGGACACGCGGAAGAGCCAGATTGATCAGACGATCAGCGAACTCATACATCTTCTCTCCACGAAGTGTTACCTTGCAGCCGATTGCCTGTCCCTCTCTCAGACGGAAATTTGCGACTGACTTTTTAGCCCTGCAAACAACTGCCTTCTGTCCGGAGATGATCTCCAGATCAGAGATCGCGGAATCCAGCACCTTGGAGTTTTCCTTGGCCTCACCGACACCCATGTTGATAACGATCTTCTCGAGTTTCGGTACCTGCAGTTTGTTTTTGTATTCAAACTTTTTCATCATAGCATCGACAATTTCTTTGTCGAACTGTTCTCTCAGTCTTGACATTTGCGTACCTCCTCTCTATCAATCTATCAGGGCGCCTGTGGACTTTGCATAACGAACCTTGACGCCGTTGTCATCACGGAAGCCCACACGGGTGGTCTTGCCCTCAACAACGAGCATTACATTGGAGATGTCAAAAAATCTCTCCTCTTCAACAATACCGCCCTTGGTATTGGTCTGGTTCGGCTTAACATGCAATGTTGCCTTGTTTACGCCTTCTACTTTAACCTTGCCATCCTTGATATCGATGACTTTGCCTTCTTTGCCTTTGTCGACACCGGTGATCACGCGAACGGTGTCATTCTTTTTGATCTTTGACATTGCCATAACGCGTTCCTCCTTATAATACCTCCGGTGCGAGTGAGACTATCTTCATGAACTGTTTCTCACGAAGCTCTCTGGCTACCGGTCCAAATATACGGGTTCCTCTCGGTGTCTTGTCGTCCTTGATGATTACGGCTGCATTCTCATCAAACCGGATGTATGAGCCATCCGGGCGACGGATCTGTTTTACCGTGCGCACAACAACAGCCTTTACGACATCACCCTTTTTCACGACACCACCCGGCGTCGCATCCTTGACGGTGGCAACAATGATGTCACCGACAGCGGCATATCTTCTTACTGAACCGCCGAGAACACGGATGCAGAGGAGTTCCTTTGCTCCGGTATTGTCGGCAACCTTCAGTCTGGTTTCCTGCTGTACCATGATAATCCTCCTTATATTACTTCGCTTTCTCGATGATCTCTACCAGACGCCATCTCTTGTCCTTGGACAATGGTCTTGTCTCCATAACGCGGACAACATCACCGATACCGCACTGATTTTCCTCATCATGAGCCTTGAGTTTATAGGTTCTCTTCATGATCTTGCCATAAAGAGGATGCTTGACATTGTCGACAACCGCAACCGTGATCGTCTTGTCCATTTTGTCGCTGACGACCTTTCCGGTACGTACTTTTCTCAAATTTCTTTCCATGGGTTACGCCTCCTTACGCTTCCACTGTGCTCTTGTTCTGTGTGAGCACAGTCTGGATACGGGCAATATTCCTTCTGACTTCTTTGATACGGCTTGTATTATCAAGCTGGTTCGTTGCATTCTGAAATCTCAGATTGAACAATTCTTTCTTAGCTGCAACCAGCTCATCATTTAATTCATCTACGGACATGCCCTGCAGGTTATTTGTGAAATCCTTACTTTTCATTGTCCGCACCTCCTTCCAGGTCGGCCTTGGAGACGATCTTGCATTTTACAGGAAGCTTGTGCATAGCCAGACGCAGTGCCTCACGAGCCGTTTCCTCAGGAACGCCTGCGATCTCGAACATCACACGACCCGGCTTTACTACAGCTACCCAGTACTCCAGAGCACCTTTACCTTTACCCATTCGGGTTTCAGCCGGAGTCTTCGTTACCGGCTTATCAGGGAAAATCTTGATCCAAACTTTACCACCACGCTTGGTGTGACGAGTCATGGCAATACGGGCTGCCTCAATCTGATTTGATTTGATCCAATGGGGCTCCATAGCCACGAGACCGAACTCACCATAGGTGATTTTATTGCCACGCATAGCCTTTCCTGCCATAGAACCGCGGAACTGCTTGCGACGCTTAACTCTCTTCGGCATTAACATTATTTATCACTCCCTTCCTTCTCTTTTTCCTTCTTTTTCCTGTCCTTGGTCGGAAGTATCTCACCATGGTAGATCCATGTTTTCACGCCGATCTTGCCATAGGTGGTATCTGCCTCGGCAAATCCGTAATCAATATCTGCGCGCAGTGTCTGAAGCGGAATATTTCCCTCACTGTAGAACTCGGTACGAGCCATATCAGCACCGCCCAAACGTCCGGAAACCGCAGTTTTGATTCCCTTTGCTCCTGCCTTCATCGCGCGTCCCATGCAGGATTTCATGGCACGTCTGAAGGAGATACGACGCTCTAACTGCTCAGCAATATTCTCAGCCACGAGCTGTGCATCACAATCCGGTTTTTTGATCTCTTTGATGTCTATCAGGACCTTTCCGGAAGATGAATACTTGCTGAGTTCAGCCTTTAATTTCTCAATTTCAGCACCGGCTTTTCCGATTACCACACCGGGCTTGGCAGTATATACCCGAACTCTGACAACTTTTACATTCTTAATTGCTTCATCTTCTTTCTTTCCAGTATCACCATTCTCATTTTTTTTAGTCTCATTCTTGACATTATTCTTCGGGTGATCTACCTGACTGGTTCTTTCGATCTCTATTTTGGAGATCCCGGCATTGTACAAACGCTTTTTCAAAAACTCACGAATTTTGTAGTCCTCGACAAGGTTGTCAGAGAAATCCTTTCCTTCAGCATACCATTTGGAATCCCATCCCTTGATGATGCCGACGCGTAAGCCGTGAGGATTTACTTTCTGTCCCATCTTGATCTCCTTTCTATCTCTCGTTCAAAATTATGGTAATATGACATGTTCTCTTCTCAATCCGGTATGCCATGCCTCGCGCTCTCGGGCGGATGCGCTTCATTGTTGTTGCCTTGCCCGCATAGCACTCATCAACATAGAGTGTGTCCGGATCCAGATTGTTATTGTTCTCGGCATTGGCGATCGCCGATTTCAGCAGTTTGCCGATAACAGTAGATGCGTACCGCGGATTGTAGGCGAGTATGGCCTGTGCGGTCTGAACATCCTTGCCGCGTATGGCAGCCAGCACATATTCAGCTTTCTGCGCTGACATACGGGCGAAACGGAGCTTTGCAAACGGTCTTGTCTCTCTCTGCTCCTGATTTCTGTCTTTCTTTATCTGTGTTCTATGTCCCTTAGCCACTTTAGAGACCTCCTTTCAGAAAACAATTCGATTATCTCTTTTTCTCGTCCTTGCCATGGCCGCGGTATGTACGGGTTGCTACGAACTCGCCCAGTTTGTGACCAACCATATCCTCGGTAATGTATACCGGAACATGTTTTCTTCCGTCATGCACGGCGATGGTGTGTCCAACCCATGCCGGGAAAATTGTAGAACGACGTGACCAGGTTTTGATCACAGATTTATCTCCGGACTCATTCATCGCGTCAATCTTTTTCAATAAATGACTGTCGGCGAAAGGTCCTTTCTTCAACGAACGTGACATACGATATCCTCCTTACTTTGCAAGTGCCTTGCCGTCGCGACGACGGATGATCATCTTGTTAGACTGCTTGTTCTTTTTGCGCGTCTTGTAACCGAGCGCCGGTTTGCCCCAAGGTGTGCATGGTCCCGGACGTCCTACCGGAGCCTTGCCCTCGCCACCACCGTGCGGATGGTCGTTCGGGTTCATAACGGAACCGCGGACTGTCGGGCGGATACCCATGTGACGTTTTCTTCCTGCCTTACCGATATTGATGAGGTTATGCTCACCGTTGCCGATCACACCGATCGTTGCGCGACAATTTATCGGGACCATTCTCATCTCACCGGACGGCATACGCAGGATAGCATATTTGCCTTCCTTTGCCATCAGCTGTGCGCTGGTACCTGCCGCACGAACCAGCTGACCGCCGTGTCCCGGATACATCTCGATATTGTGTACCTGAGTACCGACCGGCATATCCTTCATCTCGAGGCAGTTGCCTACGCGGATCTCGGCAGTCTCACCGTTCATCACCACATCGCCGACCTTGAGTCCTGCCGGAGCGATGATGTAACGTTTCTCGCCGTCAGCATATGTCAGCAGAGCAATGTTTGCCGTACGGTTCGGATCGTACTCGATTGATTTTACTGTTGCGGGGATACCGTCTTTATTTCTCTTGAAATCAATTATTCTGTATTTCCTTCGATTACCGCCGCCACGGTGACGTACCGTGATTTTTCCCTGCGCGTTTCGGCCCGCATGCTTTTTCAAAGGAGCCAGCAGAGATTTCTCCGGCGTATCGGTTGTGATCTCTGCGAAATCAGAACCGGTCATGTTTCGTCTCGAAGGGGTATATGGGTTATAACTTTTGATTCCCATTTATATTCACCTTTCCTTTCTCGATTATAATCCTTCAAAAATTTCTATGTCCGCACTCTCCTCAGTCAGCCATACAACAGCCTTTTTCTTCTTGGCTGTCAGCCCCTGTGTGCGACCGCGGCGTTTTGTTTTGCCTGAAACATTCATTGTGTTAACCTTGGCTACCTCAGTTCCAGGAAACAGTTTCTCGATTGCATCCTTGATCATCGGCTTGGTTGCCTCGGTATGTACATAGAAAGTATATTTTTTATAATCCATGCCGGACATCGAACTCTCGGTGATGACGGGTTTCAGGATCACATCATAATACTTGATATCAGCCATTACGCATACACCTCCTCGATTGCTTTTATTGCATTTTTCTCGATCACGAGTGCATCGTATTTGAGGATGTCATATACATTCAATCCGCTGGTTACGGTAGCCTTGCCCGTGTCTTTGTCTTCACTGCGTAAAAAGTATGTGCTGCGCACGCCCTGGATATTTCTGGCCGAAAGCGCCGCATTTTTCTGAGCATCGCTCGGTGTCTCCGTATTGCCGCCGAGAACGATGAACGCTTTGTTTGCGCCGAGTTTGGAAAGAACCTCATTCATTTTTGCTGTTTTCGGCTCATCAAAACTCATCTCATCGATAACAAAAAGTCTCTCGTCCTTGACCTTGGCAGAAAGCGCGGATTTCAGTGCCGCTACTTTTTCCTTGTGATTCATCTTGGTGCCATAATCTCTCGGTGTCGGTGCAAAAACCACACCACCGCCGGTCCACTGCGGAGCACGGATGGAACCCTGTCTCGCATGACCTGTGCCTTTCTGTCTCCACGGCTTGCGTCCGCCGCCTCTGACCTCGGAACGGGTCTTTGCTTTCTGCGTGCCCTGGCGTTTATTGGCGAGCTGCAGTGTAACAGCCTTGTGTAACAAATGCTCATTGATCGGAGCGGCAAACACGGAATCGCCTAAATCAATCTTCTCGACTTCCTTGCCGTCCATATTGTAAACAGATACGCTTGCCATCTGTTTGTCCTCCTTTCATTATGCCTTTACGGCTTCTCTGACAATGACCGTTGATTTTTTCGGTCCCGGAACGGCACCCTTTACCAGCAACAGGTTCTCCTCTGCGTCCACACGAACGATCTGGAGATTCTGGATAGTCACATTGACCGCACCCATCTGTCCCGGCATCTTCTTGCCTTTGAATACCTTGCTGGGATCACTGGCCGAGCCGTTTGATCCGGCATGACGATGGAATTTTGAACCATGTCCCATCGGACCTCTGGACTGACCGTGACGCTTGATCGCGCCCTGAAAACCTTTACCCTTGGTCTTTGCAGAAACATCCACGATGTCGCCTGCTTCAAATATGTCTGCTTTGATCTCCTGTCCGAGTGTGTACTCTGAAGCATTCTCCAGTTTAAACTCGGTCAGAAAACGTTTATTCTCTACACCAGCCTTTGCGAGATGACCCTTGACGGGTTTGTTCACGAGTTTCTCACGGATATCGCCGTAAGCCACCTGAACTGCCTCGTATCCGTCATTTTCCTCGTTCTTGATCTGGGTAACATATACCGGACCGGCCTTCAATACCGTTACCGGTGTCATCACACCATTCTCATCATAAACCTGTGTCATACCAATCTTGGTTGCTACGATAGCCTTTTTCATTATTCTTTCCTCCTGAATGTTATATATTAGGAAACAATTTCATCTGACCATGATTTCCCCGGGCGGAACAGGCACTTCTGATGCCGTTCATCGGGGCGCTATTCATGTGCGTCGTTATTATTTGAAAAAGCATCCGACTCACTATGGCCAATTTCCTATTGCGTTTCGTGATGTTATAACACGATATTCTGTCCGACTTATTTCACATTGACCAAAACACCTGCAGGTAACTCAAGATTTGTCAATGCATCAACTGTTTTCTGTGTCGGACCGATTATGTCGATCAGGCGTTTATGAGTTCTCTGTTCGAACTGCTCACGGCTGTCCTTATACTTGTGAACTGCGCGAAGGATCGTGATAACCTCGCGTTTTGTCGGCAAAGGCACCGGCCCGGAAACCTTTGCTCCGGACTTGACGGCAACATCTACCACCTTAGCAGCTGCCGTGTCAACAAGTCCGTGATCATACGCTTTCAAAACTACTCTGATTTTTGTGCTTTTTTTACTTGCCATAAAAAAAGTCGCCTCCTTTTCGTACTATAAAATGATGTAGTACGACAAGCGGTGACTGTACACTCATCCGTGTGTGTCCATTTTTGTTTCAAAAATTTAGACCGCAGTTATCCCTCACTCCCGATCGGGCGCCGCGGTGGACTTGCACACGTTTATCCGCCTCATTGGCGGAAGCCATGCATACAGTGACTTGTCGTCCGGTTTTCGGTCGATTGACCCCTGATTGCTGATCGTGAGTCCCGACCTCCTGACATTCGCTCCCCGGAAAAACCCATCTCAAACGGTTTACCATGTGTCTCACAGGTGACACCGGTCTGCCTCGACGGCAACCTCCCGGATCTACGCTATCATGCCACAGCAAGTGCTATCATAACACAGGTTCAGGCAGAATGCAAGCACTTTTTTAAAATTTTTTGAATTTTTTTAAGTTTTCGTGAAATTTCCCTGTATTTGCCGAGAAGTTTCATATATAAACTGTGTTTTATAATGCTTGTTTTCCGTTTTCCGTGCCGGTCACCCTATATATTCTGTAGTCCGGCGACTATCTGATCGCGGACAAAAGGATCCAGCGTGTCCAAAAACAGGTTGATCGTATATCCCTTCAAGTAAACCGACACACGGCAAACAGCGCCCATGAACGCTCCCACAAGCGCTACTCTGCCGATTTCCTTGCCCTCTATCCCATTCAGTATCTCTTCCGGAGTGGAATCAGCGGACATTCTGGACGTGGTGTCGTTTTCGTTTCCGTCGATATCCTCAAGACGGATGTATCCCACCTCATAACCGCTGACGTCCCGTGCCCTGCACAGCCACGCAATAGCAGCATCAAGGCTGTAAATCGTATTTGAGCTATAGTTGTATGAACCAACTCCCAATCGGGTGTCCTCGTTGACCAGTCTCAGCATTTTTTTGCATCTCCTACTTGTTATGAATTAATGCCCTTGATCAGGCTTCCCCAATTTCTGTTTTCTAAACCGCACCTAAATAAACATTAATTTCTGATGTGTCAATGCCCTCAGTCGGGCCTCATCCATTTCTACAGCAGCATCTCGCTTACCATTTATTTCCATGAATATATATGATTTTGGATCTCCTCATACAAATTTTCCAGAGAAATATCCAGCTCCATCCATTTATAATAGTGTTCCCTATCTGAATAACCGAAATGATTCAGACTATTTCTTTTTTTCACAATTGAACAATATGTTTCTGCAAACTCTTTGGGAAGGTCATTAAACAAATTCAAAAGCTTTTTTGAAGAATCAGCACCGACTATACTTTCTCTTGCTATTCTATTTTTAAATTGTTGTACGGTTATATCTTCCGACTTACAGAAACACACTATTTTAGTTGCTTCTCTTTGAGATCTTTCAGCTACATCCAATTCATATTTTTTACACAAAAACGTTTTGACAGTTTCCTCAAGCGCAGTATATCCCTGTTGAGTTCGTTTATTTGCAATAGCCCATTTGACAGCAGCCAATCCCTGCTTTACAGGATCATATCCACTTGTATTGAACTCCTCCATTTTGTCGGCAATAATATCAAGTAGCGATACCCATGGTTTTTCCAATGACTCATCGCCGTGTCTGGGATTGTTTAAATATTCATTTTTCTCTTCAAGAAATTCTTTTGCAGAATAATAATAGCTTGAGTTTTCATTATCCTGGCCTGCATTTCTTCGATACCTGCCTCTGGATGTTTCCAAACCATGAGTGAACCCATACAAACAGTCTCCCATATTTCTCATGTACTCGTTTTGACTTTTTTGAGTAATATCATGTATTTCATCCGAACTACCATACTTAACGAATGATGAAGCAGCCTGTGACCAATCAATTATATCCAAAAACGCTTTTAAGTCGATAAGAGGCGCTCTCCCCTCATCATCCTTGGCTTCAAACGCACCATAGAATATTCTTTTCACTTTAACATTTTTAATTGTCCTGGCAAAAACAAGGGCTGACAGTGCAATCATTGGAATACTTCTAAATGCATGTGTAACATCAAACACGATTTCTTCATTCTCATCCATCGAATCAGCAATTATACTGAATACTTGCATCAACTCTCGTTTTGTGTTTTTATCAAATGGAATATCCACACATTCTACATTCCCGATTTCTCCCAGCAAATCATTAAACTGGATTTCCAACTTGTTATTCCAATGCTTTTCTTTTGAAACCTCGGTACAGAAAACAGTGACTCTTAGATTCTCATCTGCCTTTTTACTTGCAATCAGTTTTTTTGCAATTGCAATCTGCACATATTCTTCTTCACTCTTACTATTACCATATAGTGTCGGAATGTAGTTTCCGGCTCCAAGCACTGAAATAAAGTGTATTGTCTTCATATTTCTTCTCCAATTCTTAGGCCTTTGCCTTTTTAACTGCATCCCCTATACTGAATCCTATCGCAACAATAATACTAATAACAGCCGGGGCAACCGCTATGTATTTCAGCACATCCGGAACTTTTTCCATTTTGTCAAAGTATTTTGCCAGTTTAAATGCATCTCCATAGCGCGGAATCGTCATAAAATCAACAATTGCACCTGTAATAACGGTAGCAATGTACGAAACCATTAACGGTTCAAATATCTCTCCCATAAGGAATGAATAGTAAATAACTCCGACCAAAAGTGCAAATCCCATAAAGAGAAATCCCATAGCCCCAAACCTTGGGAGCAATAGAGTTATCCATGTTATAGTACAAGTTGTAAACGCCCCATACCACCCAAGTGCCGAATTACCCCTGAGGTCTATCATTTGCGTAACAAACGGAAACAAGATTAATCCGACGCCTGCCAATATTATCAGCAAATTGTTGGTTTCGTAATATTTGTTCACATTTTCGATATTCACAAATTGATTGCCTCCGATAAAAAGAGAGGCAGATACACCGGTCATCACTATGAGAGCAATCGTTAAAATAACCTCTGCTAACGGAAAACCCTTTTTAAAAGAAGATATATATCCATTCTGAGCGTTTATTCCAATCTTCTTCCCGATTATTACGCCAAAAAACAATGCCAATCCCGTCAGAACCGACAATATGAGAAATGGAGTCAGAAACGCCGTGACACAATCTATAGTTTTTTCCGCGGGTGATGTTTTAGTGGCTATCACACCGGATATGATGGAATACGCCAGACCAAAAACACCGCCAAATACTTTGGCCAAATCACCGAATTTATTCCGATTGAACGCTGTGCATAGTGCCAATACAAACGTTGAACCGATAACGATAGAACCGGTCCAAAAAACATCATACCAATAAATACCTGCGTTGTCAATATGAAATGATCCTCCCTCAAAAAACGGATATGCCACATATATAACGCTCGCAGCAAAGATAATCCATCCGATAGCATCTATCCACGGTGCCGCTTTTTCTTTAGTCCTTTTCCTGATATAACCGCTCCCTGTTTGAATCCCGTGATTCATCTGTTGCGATTGTACATTTGTATTCGGAATAAACTGACCGGTATAGGTATTCCCTTGATTCTGCGTTTGTCGGTATGGCGCCGCTTGAGTTATCTGAGTTGCCATCGCCGCCTGATTCATTTTGGTTGCAGGTATCGCGTTCGTAGCACTATATTTCGTTACCGGTTTGTCAAATCTTTTCTGAATCAATGACGGATTCAGGTTCTCTCTGTAACGATTGTTTGCATCACACCACGGACAAGACTTCAAACCCTTCCTGTACATGTGGGTACTATGCTTTTTACAATTCACAAGTTCCTTCTCATATTTTTCCAATTCACGATACCATTCCTGCGCAGAAGGGCGACGATTCGGGTTTTCCTTCCCATCAACAAATGCCCTGTAAAAAAGAGCTTGAATAGATTTTGGATGAATCTCCATAGGTGGGATGGCTACGGCAATAGACTTGAATCCCGGTTTAAAACAATAATTATCGT
>JAGABX010000090.1 GCA_017614395.1 Eubacterium sp. | reverse complement strand
AGATGTCCTCAGAATGTTCATTCATTCATTTAATGATCATCACGGTTTCCCGTATATGGTTCAGAGTCGCCGTATGGAAGTTGAACCTTTTGAGACCGAGGAAGAAGCGACAAGTTTCGCATCAGACATGGCTATGGAGGTGTTGGATGAAACGTGGTGAGATATGGACACTTAAAGATGACAATTATGCATCTAAAGCACGTCCGCCTCACCCATATATCTCATTCAGCCCCTTCACCATCTCCCGCATCTGCTCCACGGCCTCGTCCGGGGTGATGACTTTGATTGCATCTCCCATGCTGGCTACCCAGCCGAGAAAGAGAAAACTCAGTGCCATATCAACCTTTGCCTCAAAATTGTCATCGTCTGCAGGGATCATTGGGGTGTCCTTGCCGAACCGGTCGATGATGACGCCGGCCATTTCATTTTTGCAAAGGAGCGTGATCCGAACGATGTCACCGTCGTACATGCTACCATCCGTATTATCTTGTAATAAAAAACTGAATCATGAACTGTCCGAATAGTAAATGCGGACAGTTCTTTTTTTAATGGAATAATGTGAAGAATGGCGCTTAAATAATCTGAAGAAAATTTGTTGAAATAATAAAAATGAACATGAAATAATTTGGAGAATCAGGCATGAATTAATCTGCTAAACAATACCATATCCTCTCTCGTACAAAACTGCATCTGAAAAAGCTCGTTCAGCCGTTAGTTTCGGAATATTTACCGGGAGTTTTCCCTTGGGGCCTCCGTTCGTGCTCGTGTCGAACACCTCATAAATCCCGGCCGGAACATTGGCTCCATACTCTTCATTCTCCGATTTCGTATAATCCGGTATTGCTTTCATCCCCTTATGCAAGTATACCGCCAGGATAGCATCCGCCTCCTGAAAACGAGCCACATCATAGGGTAACCGACAGCTTATATAAACTGCTTTAGCGTTATTTGCATGAACCGACTTTATTATCGCATCTACCTTGTCGGCATCCTGGCCCTTCAGGTCGTCAGAACTTCCAAGTCCTGCTGTGATGATGACATTTTTATATCCTTCAACCAACGCCGGGATTTCACCGATGCTTTTATCCGAAAAAGTCTTTTCCTGTACATCTGCATTCTGCGGAATAATACCATCCTCTTTCAGCTTGCTCAGCGCAAACTCTGCACCCACCGTATAGTCACTGTCATGATTCAGAATCAAAGTCCTGCCGGCTTCCACCTGGATCGGTAGCGTATTGCTGCTATTTTTGACCAGCGTGACTGCGGCCTTTGCCATCTCCCACTCTTTATCGTGATGTTCCTTGCACCCTACTGTATTCAGCGCCGTAGCGATCCTGCTGTCGAGTGATGATGTATCGGTATCAAGCAGACCATGCTTCTCCTTCAATTTAAGAATTCGCAACACGGCCTGATTGACCTTGTTTTTGTCTATTTCACCTTTCTTGACCATCTCCGTTATCCTGCCGATATAGTCCTCCAAATCAGCTATACCAGCCGAATTCGTAACAGCTACAGGCATCAGGAGAATGTCCACACCGGCCTCTATCGCAAATCTCGCTACGTCATATCGGTCAAAATGCAGCACAATTGCACCCATACTCAACGCATCCGTGATGACAACCCCATCAAACCCCATATCCTTTCTCAGGATATCCGTGATGATCGTTTTGGATAAGGTGGCGGGAAGATAAATCTCTCCTGTTTTTCCATCCTTGGAAGTATATCGCCCTTTTTCAATCTGTGGATATTGGATATGGGCGGTCATCACCATATCTGTCCCGGCTTTGATCACATCTTCGTATGGATACAATTCTGTCTTCTTTAGCTCTTCATAGCTTTTATCCACCAACGGCAATCCCGTATGACTGTCTGTCGCCGTATCGCCATGCCCCGGAAAATGCTTCACTGAGGAGATGGTATTGGTCGAACTAATCCCCTTCAAATATGCTTTTCCGAAAGTGGCTACCGTCTCCGGGTCATCCGAAAAAGAACGCAGTCCGATGATGGGATTGGCCGGATTGCTGTTAACATCCAGCACCGGAGTAAAGTCCATATTGATACCAAGTGCGGAAACCTCCTGCCCTATGATTTTTCCGGTCTCAGTAGCATAATCCGTGCTGCCGGTCGCACCAATCGCCATATTCCCGGTCATCTGCGTACCGGTCGCAAGCCTCGTGACCGCACCGCCCTCCTGGTCAACAGACAGGATCAGCCGCGGTCTTTCCGTATCCACGGAGCGGTTCGCCTTTTGGATAGCATCCGTCAGTCGCACCGTTTGTTCGGTTCCCTTTGTATTTTCCGCGAAAAGCGCCACTCCCGCAAAGCCATAGTCGCCGATGCATTTTGCCAATGCATCGTCAAGAACCGTAACATCCGTCCCGTTATAGGTACGAAAAGCCGGCATGAGCATCTGCGAGATTTTCTGCTCCAAAGACATCTTCTCAAAGATTCGCTCAGCCTTTGTTTTTCCTTCCTTGACGGACACGGTTGTTTTCAAGGTATAGGTTTTAGTCTTTCCGCTCTTTCTTGCTCTGATGCGGATTTCGACCTTCGCCTTGCCGGCCTTGATGCCCTTCGCTAATACACTCTTTTTCTTTACTTTTACACTGACAACAGTCCTTTTCAGTGACTTGGCAGACACGATCTTTTGAATCTTAAATCCGTTTTTCTGTATCCGGATCGTTTGGCTCTTTCCCGCCTGCACCGATATATTTTTATTAATTGTTGGTTTTTTGGTGACGGCATCCGCTTCCCGGATACCAAACTGCATAGAGCCCGCCAAAAGCATCCATACCAATAAAAATGAGATGATTCCCTGTCTTCTGATTCGATTCATCACTCATCGCCCTCCATCCGTCTTCACGGTCTGTCACATTCTCCGGCACACTCTCTTCATTATACTCCAAAACTCCTGTTTTTTCAACAAAAAATGTGGAGCAATTTGGACCCCGCAATTTGGACCCGTCTCTCACTCCCCCACACGGAACGCCTTCGCGAGTTCCACGACCGCCCGCTGCTGGACATAGGTGGTCTTTTTGATCAGGCGCATCAGGTCATCTGAGACATAGCCCTCCTCCCTCTCGCCCTTTAGCAGGATATCGACCGGGACGCCGAACACCTCGGACATGCGACACAGGATCTCGGACCTGTGTCATCCCTCTACTCAGCCTGAGATCCGTGAGATTGGATAGTTTTCCCATCAACCGATCCTCCATTATCGATTTGCTTTTCATACGAAAACCTCCAAGGAAACAGGCGGCCTGAACTCAGGCCGCCTGTTCTGCAAAAGGAAGTATGATCTATGAAAACAATCGATTTACTCGTCTTCGTCTGCGTTGAATGTACCACCGTTGATGACGATCGTGTCGGCATTTCCGTCCTGTCCTGCCTGTCCGCATTCTCCATTGTCACCGTCTTGGCCACTAACACCGTCCCTGCCATCTCTATAGCCACCGTGGCCGCCTTTTCCTCCATTTCCGCCTTCACCACCGACACCGCCGCCGATGTCAGCACCGATACCATCGCCATATGCGTTTACGGTTCCGTGATTAATCTCGACAGTTTCTACATCACCGCCTTTACCACCATTACCACCGTCGCCGCCCCGGCCGCCTCTGGCAGCCCGAAAGGCATCACCGCCTTTACCGCCGTTACCACCGTCACTGCCGGTACCGCCGGCGCCGCCACCGATTCCTGCTCCGTCTTTCCCGCCTCTGGTGGTTATCACGCCGCCGTTGATAATGATTCTGCCGGCGTCCTGTCCGTCCGAACCTTCCGAACCGTTTCCACCTATCGCTCCGGGATCTGCAGCGTGTCTGATAATTTGTATTTGTGCACTGCCACTACGTCTGTTAACCTTCGTGATTCGTTCCCACCATGCGGGATCTCCATCCAAGCCGTCGTGTCCTTTTTCCGTACAATCCTTTCCTCTGGTTCCGCCTATACCTGCATTGCCGTCATCACAGAGCCGGATCTCCCCATCACCGTTTGTCCCGGCGTAGAGATGTCCTTCGCCGTTTTCCATTGCATAGATCGTCAGGCTGTTTCCTTTTTCTACGGTAATTCCCTTGGGGATCGTCAGCTTGCAGCTGTCAGCCAGGATGAGCTTTACATCGCCGTTTACGGTTACGCGCGTATCAATCGTAACTTCTCCGGTGCAAATACGCGTTCCGCTCCAGGTTGTGTCGTTGCCGGTCACCTTGCTGCCTGAAAAGATTCTCTCGTCTTTTATCGTTCCGTCAATCGGATCGTAGTAGGGGAGAACGGAGTATGCAGAGGATGGTTTCTCCCTCATACAAATCACCGCACCAAACATGAATGCAGCTACCATAACCGATTTGATCACCATTTTAGTCATTTTCGTTTTCATAATAATCAACCTCCTTTTGATTCGGAACACCGTGTCGGTGTTGTTTTCTTTTTGTTGAGACCACTATATCACACCGATCTGTACAAGATCTGTACAAGAATCACACTTTTTTAATTTTTTTCAAAAAAATAAGCAGACGGCTCTCAAAACCGCCTGCTCATTGTGCATAACTCATGAAAAGAAACCCAAAAACCACGCCCCAACCAGCTGCGCGATCAAGATAGCTTATACTTGTCCGCACCAAACACGATGAATGTGATGATGTTGATCAAAACCAGATGGGCGATAGCGCCCCAAAACAAATAATCCGTGGGAAGAGATTGAGTTTTATACACTCGAACACTCCTATGCTTTCAAGATTGGCAATTCAACATAGCTCGATTTGTTGTCGATCGTAAACTGATACATCGATGCCTTCAGACACTTAGATAAAAAATGTGAAGCAGACGCCCCGGATTATTCCGAGGCGTCCTGTTCAAGCATATCTGTGGAAAGCATTCCTGCCAGATTGGTTATGTTGTTGTTTATCAGTGGAAATCCGGTGCGCTGTGGCTGTCGCAGTTGCCGTTTTTATACACGCTGTTGCCGTTAACCTCGATGTTGATGCTCGGTGTACGTACCGTACCGCCCATGTTAATGTTGATCTTCTCGGCGATTCCGTCGTTCAGTCTCCAGAACACATCGCTGTACGGCCAGTCTGTTCCCCAGGTGATATCGAATCCGAATCCGAACTCTGCGCATCTTCCGCTCAGGGAGAGGTCATGATTGCCGGTGCTGCTGGTGTTAAGTTTATTCTTCCATTCACTCAACTGTATGTTGCCGTCATCATCGATGCCTGTAATCTCCCTCACCCAGAACTCCATCTTCTTGGTGTCGTATGTGTTTGCGGTGTCAAGGTGTACGGATACCTTCTTGTGTACCTCAGCGGAGGTTTTTACATACTCTGTGGAGCGTGAGATCCGTGCCTGTGATGCATCGTCGATGAAGTTGGTGCTGTAGCTGATCGGTTTTGCAGCGGAGTCTTTTGT
>JAGABX010000089.1 GCA_017614395.1 Eubacterium sp. | reverse complement strand
GTGTTCCATTCTGTTTTTTTCTTCATAAGCAATTTCCCCCTATTTGTGGAAAGTTTTTTTCATTATACCACAAAATACGGTGAAAAGCCACTGTTTTAAAGCGGAATCAGCACGAAAAGTTTTTATTCTGAATTGCTGTTTTATACAAATAGTATTTTTGGTATATCCGCAATAAAAATAGAACATATTTTCGATTTTTTTATTATTTTCACCGCTCTGCAACAATTCGCAGTCGATTTAGGACGTTTTATACATGCCCTAAATCGTTTTATACATCTCAACCGCAGCTTCTTTTTTCACGGTTTCCTCTACCCTCAATACCTCAACACGGGTACGCCTGTCACCAAACACTATCTCTATCACATCACCCACCTTGACATCATAGGATGCCTTGGCAACCTTGTCATTTACAAATATACGTCCTGCGTCACATGCCTCATTAGCCACGGTACGACGCTTGATCAGGCGCGAAACCTTGAGATATTTATCCAAACGCATAATGATCCTCCTCGTCCGTTAGGTTCAACAGTCCGAAAAAAAAGTTCCCGGACATGCAAGCATGCCCAAGAACCTTTATTTTCGTACTGCTTCACGCTTTATCGCTCACTTATTTGTTAACTGCATCCTTGAGAGCCTTGCCTGCCTTGAACTTCGGTGCCTTGGAAGCCTTGATCTTCATCGGCTGCTTGGTCAACGGGTTGATACCCTCTCTTGCTGCACGCTTAGCAACCTCGAATGTACCGAAGCCTACAAGCTGAACCTTGCCGCCCTTCTTGAGCTCTTTTGTTACTGTGTCGATGAACGCCTTAAGTGCGCCCTCAGCATCCTTCTTTGTAAGGTCTGCCTGCTTAGCAATTGCATCAACTAATTCTGTCTTGTTCATGGTTATAGTCCTCCTCGACTTAATATTGTAAAATAGTGGTTTATTTGCGAGTTCCTCATGTAATTCATCACACGATCAAACTCTACATACATACTTATATACCATTTTTCGACATTTGTCAAGGTTTTTACAAAAGTTTTACAGAATTATTTGCACTTTTTGCAATTTTGTAATAAAATAGGACTATGTTTTTATAGAAAAAGGAGGAAATCATCATGAATCCTATACCAAAACCCATTGCAGAAGGCAAGGTCAGGGAAATCTACGACAACGGAGATACACTGATCATGGTATGCACCGACCGTATCAGCTGCTTTGATGTCATTCTGAACAACGAGGTCAGGGACAAAGGACGCGTCCTGACCCAGATGTCACGATTCTGGTTTGAACTCACATCGGACATCATGCCAAATCACATGATCTCGGTTGATACAGCCGATATGCCGGAGGAATTCCGAAATGAACGTTTTGAAGGACGTTCGATGCTCTGCAAAAAGCTCTCCATGCTTCCTATTGAATGCATCGTGCGCGGTTATATTACCGGAAGCGGATGGGCCAGTTACCAAAAAAACGGTACTGTTTGCGGCATCACGCTGCCTGAGGGGCTTCGCGAATCTGACAAACTCCCGGAACCGATCTACACGCCGTCAACCAAGGCAGAAATAGGTGAGCACGACGAAAACATCTCATTTGAACAGAGTGTGACACATTTGGAGAAGTCTTTCCCCGGAAAAGGACAGGAATACGCCGAAAAACTCCGCGATTATACTATTGCTCTCTATAAAAAGTGTGCCGACTACGCCTATGAACGCGGTATTATCATCGCTGATACAAAATTCGAGTTCGGTTTGGACGATGACGGAAACATTGTTTTGGCTGACGAAATGCTGACACCTGATTCATCACGTTTTTGGCCGCTCGACGGCTACGAACCGGGGCACGCACAGCCGTCCTATGACAAACAATATGCCCGCGACTGGCTGAAATCCCACGAAGGAGAACACGATTGGACTCTGCCACAGGATGTTTTGGATAAAACCATTGCCATTTATCTCGAGGGATACGAAAAAATCACGGGAAAAGTTCTTGCAACTGATGCAAATGTATGATATAGTATCCTTGTTTGCGCATATTTTTGCGCAGAAGGAGACTGCTAATGAAAAAACAGAGTGTCGCAAAGATCATACTCATATACTTTTTCAAAACGATAGGGATACTGGCTCTCCTTGTCGGCGTCGGTGTGCTCAGTTATTATCTGACCATGCTTTATTTCAAGCAGACAGATAAACAGGAGAGATCCACTACCTACACTCATGTGATCAGCGTCAACGCAGGCGCCGAATCCAGCAACCTGATATATTCATATAATGAAAACGACGGACAGATTGGCGCGATGATGTTGGAGTTGTTCGATCAGAACACAAAAAACATGTCATATGTGACTATTCCGACTAATACACAGATAACTATCAGTCAGGCATTATATCAGGAATTGCTGAAGGTTAACGGCTCCCTGCCACAGGTGATGCGGCTGACAGATATCCAAACATATTTTACCGGTGATGTCGCCTATGAATACGGTATCAGGATATTACAGGATACTCTGCCGGTTGATATAGGATATTTCACAGCCATGCCGGACAGCAAATTCAAGATCTATTATGAATACGGTGTTGGCAGAGAAGGCTGTTACTCACCGACAAACGCCTACATTACAAGCATGAAAAAATGTACTACAAAAAGTGATATGGATGATATGATCACAGATTTGTGGGATGAGCAGATATCGGATATTACGCTGTCACAAAAATTAAATTATTCGGAAAGCCTGGCTAAGGTTAATTGGGATTTCGTCCATGTGTACTGTCTGAAAGGCAATGATGACGGATCTGTTTTCACTATCGATGCGAAAAAGAGCAAAAAGCTGATCTCAGACATTTGGGAGTGCGAAGCATATACACAGGCACAATATGAGACCGCGGTACCCGAACAGGAATCCGTTGATGAACAGAACATCGAAATACTCAACGGATCCGCCATTGACGGATTGGCTTCGCGTTACCAGAAAAACATGCAGGCTGACGGACTATCCGTTGTCAACATAGGAAATTATACCGGAATCAAACAGGAAACATCAACGATATACGCAAAAAATGTTAAATGGGCAAAGAAAAATCTGCGCTCGTATTTCCCTCATCCCAAAAATGTTGCTGTAGAAAAAGCAGGTGAGCTCGATGAGGGTATAGATGTACAGATAGTGCTCGGAGTTGATGCTGACGAGTAGCAGTACCCTAAATTCGGGTGGATTTTCAGACTTTTTACTGTTTTTTGGGCAATTTTCACAAAATGACGCTTGTTTTTTTATGAAGAATGAATATAGAACTTTTTCATGAAATAGTGTATGATGTGTATCGTGGTTATTAATTTGTAATCAATTTTTTCAGGAGGAATAGAATTATGGCAAGTTTATCTCTGAAGAACATCAACAAGAAGTATCCCAACGGTTTCCATGCTGTTAAGGACTTCAACTTGGAGATTGATGACAAGGAGTTCATCATCTTCGTAGGTCCTTCCGGTTGTGGTAAGTCCACCACACTGCGTATGATTGCAGGTTTGGAGGAAATCTCCAGTGGTGAGTTGTGGATCGGCGACAAAATGGTCAACGACGTTGAGCCGAAGGATCGTGATATCGCCATGGTGTTCCAGAACTACGCATTGTATCCGCATATGTCAGTGTATGACAACATGGCATTCGGACTGAAGCTGCGTAAGACCCCGAAAGATCAGATCGATCGTCTCGTACATGAGGCAGCAAAGATTCTCGATATCGAGCAT
>JAGABX010000088.1 GCA_017614395.1 Eubacterium sp. | reverse complement strand
AAACCCGTGAATCAGGAAATTACCTGATCAATATCCAAAATAGTATGTTTTCGGGAGGTATTAACCGTGAAAAAGAAAACACTTTCCCTTATGTTGATGCTGGCATTGATGCTCGGACTGATTATTCCGGCAAACAGGGCGCATGCCGCCGAAATGCCTGTTACATCAGTGCAGCTCTGTGTCGGAGCCGTTTATACGCTCCGTCCGACCGGTTTAGTCGGAACGATCAAATGGACAACCTCTGACAATGAAGTTGCAAGCGTGGACGCTACAGGCATGGTTGTTGCCCGTTCCAAAGGAACCGCAGTTATCCGCGCCGCTGTCGGCTCAGTCAGTGTATCATGTACAGTCAATGTAAAAAAGAAGTCCAAAAAACTCGGTTCCAAGTATAATCCGAAGATACGCCCCGGCTCAACGAAATGGTTTAAATTCACCTATTTCATGGAGGGCAAGGAAATAGGTGAATTCCGAATCCAAATACAAAAATTCGTGTATGGTCGCGAGGCAGCAGCAATGGCCGCAGCAGCCGGCAAAAATGTCAATCCGGTTCCGACATCAACTCAACAATACCTGTATTTCAGAATCCGGATGCAATACTTAAGCGGAACAGGAACACAGACCGTGAAGATGTCCGATGTATTTGATTACAACCACAATGTATTCGGCTCGTACGGAGCGGTTCAGTTATCCCCGATCAGCTGGGGCTACGGATTTGAAGCCTATCAGGATATGATGTCCGTCAACATCTCGCCGGGCAACGATATAACTGCAGGTAAAGCGATCCTCGTACCAAACGGTTTCAAGCCGGTAACAATCCGTTTCCAGACCGGCAAAAACTCATACACCTGGATTAAAATGTGACTTGGATTAATATGTGATAAAAAGTTGCTATTCAATGCGAATAGCAACTTTTTTATTCCCTGAGGCAAGACTAATTATAGTTTCTCCGCCTTGGATATGATCTCAACCTGTCCGTGTGACTTGTATATACTCTGATTCGGCACATATCCTCTCACACTTGACAGAGGGTATATTATCGAATCTCGTCCCACAATTGTTCCGGGGTTTAACACACACCCGCAACCGATTTCCGAATTATCTCCGATAACCGCGCCGAATTTTTTCAGGCCGGTTCTCTTTCTCTGTTTTCCGTAGATTATCTCTATCAGCGTCCTGTCACTTTTTACATTTGAAAGAATCGAACCTGCGCCCATATGTGCCTTGAATCCTAAAATCGAATCTCCGACATAGTTATAATGCGGAACCTGGACACTGTCAAACAGAATGCAGTTTTTCAATTCCGTCGAATTACCAACAACGGCATTTTTCCCGACAATTACATTTCCGCGAATAAATGCGCAATGGCGAATCTCAGCTCCCGCATCAATAATACACGGACCGGTGATCGACACTGATTCATCAACTATCGCGGATACAGAAACCCATACATCCTTTCCGCGTACCTCAAATCGGGATTCGGAAAGGTTGGCTCCTATATTCCTGATGTAATCACCGATTTTTGAAAGAGCCTCATATGGATATGTGGTTTCCTCCAATAAATGGGCGGCAATTGTATGCCTTAGATTTAGCAACTGGTTTGTTTCGATCGCACGGATCCTTTCCGTTTCTCTCATTAGTATTACCTCCTATTGTTTCGCTTTGCTTTTTTTATTATTTCCCGACTTTGTTTCATTGGAATAATAAGGCATAACAAATCTAATATAACCGTTCAGTTTTCCGGTGATATTTCCCTGTTTGGCAGTATCCACGGCAGATGTAATAAAGGCATTTAATTTGTCCATATATACATCCTGTTTTAATGTCCCATCCGCCACCTGCGAAAGCCCCATTTCCCAGCTCGCAGTCATCCGTGGTGACAGCATGGCAGGCATTGAATAAAACACTACACCGTACACCAATTCACCTGTCAGAGTAGGTGTAATTATCTGTGTTTTTTTATTGAGTTTTAAATAACCGTTCCCAAACAGTTTTTTCAGTATTTCAGCGCGCGTTGCAGATGTTCCGATACCGCTTCCCTTTATCTGGGCACGCAATTCCTCGTCCTCTATCAGTTTTCCCGCATTTTCCATCGCGAGAATCATGGAACCGGAATTATATCGTTTCGGCGGAGTGGTTTCACCCTCTGCGATCTCACAGCTATTAAGTGAAACCTGCGTTCCTTTTTTTATCTTGTCAATAACTGCGCTCAGCTCCTCATTGCCCAAATCAGAATCCTCATCCTCTCCGTCAGTTTCGTCTGACGACTTTTTCTCTGATTTGGATTTGGTTAAACTGAACTGGTTTACAGCTAAAAATCCCTCCTCAACCAGCACCTTCGCGCCTGTAAAAAACCTCTCGGTATGCTCCCCGGTCTCGCAGGCAACAACAACCTGGAGTTTTTGATATATGGCCGGCGGATAGAATATGGATAAAAAGCGGCGAACTATTACCTCATACATTTTCTGATGAAGCTCGCTCATGCTTTTTAATGACGATATCGCCGAACCCGTAGGTATTATTGCGTAATGATCAGTGATTTTGCTGTCATTCACATACTGGGTTTTTTCAAGGTTTTTAAAGGTTTCATTATTGGCTATGTACGCAAGCCACGGTGCCGCCTGATCATAATTTCGCAGTCCGTTGAGGTTTTTATGAATTTCCTTTGCTACCGCAGTTGATAAAACACGCGCATCTGTTCGCGGATATGTAACCAGTTTCCTCTCATACAGATCCTGAACCACCTGCAAAGTCTCGTCAGGACTTATCTTAAAAAGTTTGGAGGACAGGTTCTGCAGCTCAGCTAGATTAAACAGCAAAGGAGGTTTTTTCTTCTCGGTTTTTTTCTGAACGGATTCAATTGTTCCGGAACCCGTTACCTGATCTATCAGTGCATGGGCATCCTTCTCCTCGCGAAAACCGTTTTCCTTGTACAGAATCCTCGACAGAGAAAAATCAGGCTTCGGTCCGGAATCCTTGTCAGATTTTTTCCTGTCACTGTCATCATCGTTTTGTTCTACATATATTTCAGGCTCATAGTAACGCGATCCTTCGCGGACACGCCACTCTCCCTTGAATGTGCTGTCATCCAATGAAAAATTCCCGATCACACGGTAAAAAGGAGTTTTGACGAATTTCCTGATCTCCCACTCACGAACCACAACCATGCCGAGGACGCATGTCATAACTCGTCCGACAGCAATCGAAACCCACTTTTTCGCGGTAATGTGGTTGTTCATCCATTTGCCGTAACGCACGGACAAGATGCGGGAAAAATTTATCCCCATCAGGTAGTCGTGTTTCGCGCGCAGATATGCAGAATCACTGAGCGCGTTGTATTCAGACAGTGGTTTCGCCTCGTTAATCCCTCTGAGAATCTCCTCTTCGGTTTGTGAATCAATCCAGACGCGAAGCTTTTTTTTGCTGTCGGGTACATGCGCCTGACTGTCAACAAGGCGGTAAATGTATTCGCCCTCACGCCCTGAGTCGGTCCAGACATAAATCGTATCCACATCCTGTCTGTTCAAAAGCCCACTCACGATATTAAACTGTTTTTTTGCCGAGGGGATGACCTCGTAGAGATATTTCTCCGGTAAAAAGGGCAGGCTCTCCGCAGTCCAGTTATTCAACGCCGGGTCATATACCTCCGGATAACTCATGGTAACGAGATGACCGACGCACCAGGTTACAACGGTGTCGCCGGATTCCATATACCCGTCGTGCCCGGAACCGGTAACCCCGACGACGCGGGCAAATTCGCGGGCAACGCTCGGTTTTTCTGCTATAAAAAGTCGTTTCATGATTACTCTATCTCATAGAGAGGATATTTATCCGTAAGTGTCTTAACAATAGCCTTTGCTTTTTCTGTATTTGCCTCATGATCATTTATCAGTAACGCGATTGCTTCAGCAACCTGATCCATGTCATCCGGCTTGAAGCCTCTGCTGGTAACTGCGGCAGAACCTAAACGGATACCGCTCGTTACAAAGGGCGACTGGGGATCGTTCGGAATTGTGTTTTTGTTTGCCGTAATGTTGGCATCATCGAGCCAGGCCTCAACCTCCTTGCCTGTGAGCCCTTTTTTCACAAGATCAACTAACATGAGGTGGTTATCCGTACCACCTGAAACAATATCAATTCCGCGATTTAACAGACCCTGGCACAGAGCCTGGGCATTGTCGATAATGCCTTTGCCGTATTCCTTGAATTCCGGTTTCAACGCCTCACCGAAACATACTGCCTTTGCCGCTATAACATGCATCAGCGGACCGCCCTGTGTTCCGGGGAAAATCGCCTTGTTCAATTTGTGCTCTGTAGCGAATTCCTCGGATGAAAGTATCATTCCGCCACGAGGGCCACGCAATGTTTTATGTGTTGTTGTGGTTGTTACATGAGCATAGGGAATCGGGCTTTCATGATAGCCACTGGCAACAAGTCCGGCAATATGGGCAATGTCAACCATGAGATATGCGCCGACCTCATCTGCTATTTCACGGAAGCGCTTGAAATCAATCTTGCGGCAGTATGCCGACGCGCCGGCGATGATCATGCGCGGTTTGCATTCCTTAGCTATGCGCATAACCTCATCGTAATCGATAAATCCGGTATCATCAACTCCGTAAGGAACAATGTTATAGTATGTTCCGGAGATATTTGCCGGTGATCCATGTGACAGATGTCCGCCGTGATCGAGATTCATGCCCATCACAGTCTCGCCCGGTTTTACCAATGCAAAAAACACAGCCATATTAGCCTGCGCGCCTGAATGCGGCTGTACATTTGCATAAGTACAGTTGAACAGTTTTTTTGCACGGTCACGCGCCAAATCCTCAACTATATCAACATACTGGCAACCGCCGTAATACCTTTTTCCCGGATATCCCTCAGCATATTTGTTTGTCAATGTCGATCCCATGGCAGCCATAACCGCCTTTGAAACAAAATTCTCGGATGCAATCAGCTCGATATGATCGTTCTGTCGACCGGTCTCAAGCTCCATTGCCTTTGCTACCTCAGGATCCGCCTTCCTTACCTCGTTGAAACTGTACATTTTTTTAATACCTCCTCGGATTATTGATATCTAAGTTATTAAAACCGGATAATTCAAATCAGAAACTCTGTTATCCATCACATGAATTAATGATGCTCCTCAACTGATTTGCCTATATCGGTTCTCATATATTTATTCTCAAAGGAAATCCATTCCGTCGCTCGATAAGCACCTCTGCGCGCAATATTGATCGTAGGTCCGACAGCGGTAACGCCTAAAACACGTCCTCCGTTTGTGAGAATTTTGCCGTCCTCCAATTTAGTCCCGGCATGGAATACATAAAAATCCGTATTGTCCTTGAATGCCTCTAAACCAACTATCTCCTTGCCTTTTTCATAATGCTCGGGATATCCTGCCGATGCAAGCACGACACAAACAGCCGCATTGTCCTCAAATTGCAGGTCTACCTCGTCAAGTCTGCCGTCGATACATGCCTCAATAACCTCAATTATGTCGTTTTTCATACGAGGCAACACTACCTGTGCCTCCGGATCACCGAAACGGGCGTTATACTCAAGCACCTTCGGACCGTCTTCCGTCAGTATCAATCCGACAAAAAGAATCCCGACAAAATCTCTGCCCTCTGCTTTCATTGCCAGCATAGTGGGCTGATAAACATTCTCCTCGCAGAACTTTTTCACATCATCAGTATAAAACGGGCTGGGAGAAAAAGTTCCCATTCCACCGGTGTTCAAGCCCTGATCTCCGTCCTTCGCGCGTTTATGATCCTGTGCGCTGGTCATCGGTTTGATGTGTGTGCCGTCGCAATAGCACAAAACAGAAACCTCACGTCCGGTCAAAAACTCCTCAATCACAATCTCATTACCTGCATCACCGAACTGTTTTGCAATCATCAGGGAACGAACAGCATCCTTTGCCTCCTCGCAGGTCTGGCAGATCAGCACTCCCTTTCCCAGAGCAAGCCCGCTGGCCTTGACAACTATCGGCATCGGCGCACTCTCCAGATAGCGGATTGCGTCGTCAGGATTGTTAAAGGTTTCGTAGGCGGCCGTAGGAATGTTATACTTTTTCATAAGATTTTTAGAAAAAGCCTTTGATCCCTCTATGATGGCAGCAGTTTTCCTGGGGCCGAAAACCCGCAAACCACGTTCCTCAAACACGTCGACAATTCCGCCGGCGAGCGGATCGTCCGGTCCGATTATTGTGAGGTCTATTTTGTTCTCCTCAGCAAAATCAGCCAGTTTATCAAATTCCATGACACCAATATCAACGCATTCGGCTATCTCAGCAATTCCGCCGTTACCGGGTGCGCAGTATATTTTGTCAACCTTGTCACTTTTGTTTACGGAGACCGCAATCGCATGCTCGCGACCGCCCCCGCCAACTATCAATACCTTCATCTATACCTCCTTAACTATTCCATCTATTATCCGGACTTTATTGTTGGCGATCAGGTCGATTGCCTTCGGAAGAATCTGCCATTCAGCCTGCTCCATCACACGACGCTGCAGGGTTTCCGGCGTATCGTCATCATGAACATCAACCGCTTTTTGCAGGATAATCGGTCCCGAATCCGTACCCTCATCGACAAAATGGACGGTAGCGCCGGTCACCTTGTTTCCGCGTGCGAGCACGCTTTCATGCACCTTCAGACCGTAATAACCTTCCCCACAATGAGAAGGGATCAGCGACGGATGGATATTTATCATCCGTCCCTCAAACGCACGAACCAGGTTTTCGGGAAGTATTACCAGATAACCACCGAGAACTACAAGATCAATATTGTTCTCATTCAATGCGCTGATCATCGCGTTGCCAAACGCCTCACGGGTTTCATAAGACTTTGGTTCTATCACCGCCGTTGCAATACAGGCATTCTTCGCGCGTTCCAGTGCGTAAGCTCCGGGTTTATTGCTGATCACTAATACAAT
Source organism: Eubacterium sp. (assembly GCA_017614395.1). Taxonomy (GTDB): domain Bacteria; phylum Bacillota; class Clostridia; order Lachnospirales; family Lachnospiraceae; genus Eubacterium_F. The sequence goes on along the minus strand of JAGABX010000088.1, from coordinate 6,681 downwards.
TTCTGTGTTGGTAATCGTACCATCCTGCACCCGGTCGATTATAGCCTGCAGGTTAGTTCCGCCACCGGAAACACAAACCGCAACTCTTAACATATAATAATACTCCTAAAAATATCAATTTCCACCATAATCTGAGTCTGTCATTACAAAATCAAAGTCAACAAAGCGTAATTCCTTTTTCTCCGCCTATAATATCACCGATAACATAAGGAGTCTCTCCTGCCGACTCTATTGCGGCGACAGCCTTCTCAACATCAGCGAGTTCAACAGCGATTACCATTCCGATACCCATGTTGTAGGTATTGAACATCGTGTGCTCGTCGACATTTCCGTCACGGGCAAGCATCTGGAAAATCGGCGGAACCCGGAAATTGTCAAGAGATATCCGGGCATGTGTGTGCTCGCGCAACATTCTGGGGATGTTCTCATAGAAACCACCGCCTGTTATATGCGAGCAGGCTTTGATGCGAACTCCGCTTTCCCTGACTGATTTCAACGCTTTCACATAAATCTTGGTCGGTGTGAGCAATGTCTCTCCGAGAGTCGCATCGCTCTCTAAACTCTCATATTTTCGGTTCAGTGTTGATTCAGTCATGGAAAATACATTTCTGATCAGCGAGAAACCGTTGCTGTGAACTCCGGAACTGGCCATTCCGATAATAATGTCACCCGCCCTGAGCGTTGAACCATCGATAAGATCCTTTTTATCTACTACACCGACAGAAAACCCGGCAAGATCATACTCGTCCTTCGGATAGAACCCGGGCATCTCCGCAGTCTCACCGCCTATCAAAGCCGCGCCGGCCTGACGGCAGCCATTTGCCACACCGCTGACTATCTGGGCGATTTTTTCCGGATAGTTTTTACCGCATGCAATGTAATCAAGGAAAAACAATGGTTCCCCTCCGGCACAGGCTATGTCGTTGACGCACATGGCAACACAGTCTATACCGACCGTATCATGTTTGTCCAGCAAAAACGCAAGTTTCAGTTTTGTCCCGACTCCATCGGTGCCGGATACCAATGTCGGTTCCTCCATTCCCATAAATGATTTCATGGAAAAAGCACCCGAAAAACCACCTAATCCTGACAAAACCTCAGGTCGCATAGTGGATTCCACGTGCTCCTTCATCAATGAAACTGCCTTGTATCCTGCCTCAATATCAACGCCTGCTTTTTTGTAATCCATCTCATCCTCCTACTATACTGATTATTTGACTATATAGTTTACGGAACTACTTCTTTTTTTTCTTCTTTTTATAAATTTTGAAAGTAACGGTGCGTGAACCCTTGTAATTTCCTATTCCCGTGATTTTGATTGATGCCGTTCCGGGATTTTTATTGTTGGAATATTTTAATTTATAATCGGTTCCCTTTTTCAGTGTAAATCCATTTACATTTACTTTGATATCAGGCTTGATTTTTTTACCGGTATATTTGTACTTTGTCTTCAAATTTGATACGCCGCAGTTGTCCACTCCGTCACGTACGATAAGGAATGTTTTTTTGTATGTACCCTTATATCCGCTCCCGTCAATAGTCGTGATTATCACGGTTGCGGTTCCGACATTCAGGTTATCGGAATAAGACACATTGTAGTGAACTCCCTTTGACAGAGTGACTCCGTTTATTTTAACAACCGGCAGCGGCTCTATAGCGGAATGAGTGTAAACGTATCCCGTCTTGATATTAGTAACACTTGCATATGAGATGTCCTGACTTAACTGCGCATAGGTCGCCTCAGCGGCAACTAAAGTATTATAGCTTTTTACAAGCGATTTTTGAAGATCGGTCAGGCTGTTGTATGCTGAACGTGCCGCCTCGATCTTGGCCCCGGAGTTTGCGGTCACAGTTCCGATCCGTCCGATCAATGTGTCAACCCTGTTGGCGAGATTCAAATCATCCGTATAAGTGCCATACTCAAGCGCCTGGATATACTGTTCATAAAGCGTTCCGAAATATGCCTTTGCCTTAGCATTCAGCGATGACACAGCTGATTTGATACTGTTTAATTCCTTGGTATCATCCGAGGTCGGTGACAGCATCAGAACATCAACACGGTCACGAAGTTTTTTTGCCGTGGTCGCGTCGTTGTACATGGTCTCCAAAGATGAATAACCGATCAGGTGATTGAATACCGAAGGCTTTGTTTTACTCAGATTCTGAAGCTCGGTACGAAGCGGCGTTATAACTGTCGCCAGCTTGTTGCAGACATTAGCGTCCGGAATAGCGAGAACCTCAAAAATTCGTTCCTCATAAGCCTTAAAGGTCGCATAATCATCTGTGAGCAATGTTCTGTTATCAACAAAGCTTTCAATGCCCATATTGGGGTACTGCGTCAGCAGGGCATTGTATGCGGTTTCCGCTTTCTGATATGCCGGCAGAAAAACTGTCTTGTATTCCGTCTCCGTGGTCGGATACTTGATCGCGTTTATCAGATTAACAACATTTTCAATACTGGTCTTGGCAGGAATACATTCCTCAAGCTTTTTCAAATCATCAGCAGACAGCTTGTTTTTCTCAGAGGCTGTCAATGCGAGATATTTATTATTCACATCGATGGCACGTGCTACCTCCTCCTTGGATTTGGGATTCGGTGACAGAGCATCCAATGCAGATAAAAAGCCCTTGAGATCCTTGTATTCATTTATAAGTCCGAGTATTTCCGAGCCATTGAATAACAATCTGATGAAAGCATCAGCGTCTCCCTGACTCCCCAAACCTCCGGCAGAAACAGGCTTGCAGAACAGATCATAAACCGAATATAGCCCTCCGCTCATGCCGTCCTCGCTCAAAGCTGCTTCAAATGCATTCATGTATCCGCGAATCGGTTCTGTAGATGCGGTAGTATAGTGCATGTTGCTGTATGCTTTCTGAATTCTGTATTCATTCATCAACCGGGTATATAATGCATAATATGTCAGCGGATTCGCAGTTGTAGCACCCATAGCTGGCAATATTGTCGTGGATCCGTCCGAAACTGTAAAATTGAACTTGGTAAGAAGGTTAGGGCTGCTGACGTCCATCGGAAACTCTGTCAGCATATAGTAACGATAGGCATCACGGTTTTTCACATCCCCGCCAAGCATACAGGGTATGAGAAGTTCATAGGTTGACATGTGATCAAACTGATCTACATATATCTTAACCCGTTTAAATGCGCTTCCGTCTCCGTCATATAAACTGTTAAAAAAAGTATTCAGGTTCTCATTTGAACGTGGAATGTTATTTGCATTGTATATGGCTCTCAATGCATTCAATGAGTAGTCATAAAGTGTTATCAGTTTAGTGTACATATCGAGATATGCTGTAGACGCCTGTTGTTCCATCGTTCTGGTGTAGGGAACCACAGCCAAAACATCACTATTCAGTTCATTGTATACGCCCTGGAGTGCAAGAAAAGCATCCTGAAACTCTGTTGTCTTTATTGACATTTTTAACAGGCTGCTAACACGCCCCAACAGCATGTTACCCAAAGCCTCCCTCATCTGATCATCAGTCATTCCGGTAACATATGTAAGACCGTATTTAGCCATGGCCGTTTTCAACGCAGCTGTAGATGCATCATCATTTACAACACGTATCACTATCTCATCGTCATCAGATTTGGCTGATGAAACTGTAGGTGAAATTCCGACTGTTCCCACCACCAATACTAATGACAGAACTAACGCTGTGAGGCGAATCAAATACTTTTTATTCTTCATCCATGATTTACGCATATCAGCTCATCCTTTCTCTCAAATACAATATACTAAGTATTGCACTGTCACATCCATGTGATTATATCCCTTAATTCTGTATATTCACGATACAGACATATATAAAAATCAATTTTTCAGACACCCGGTCACACTATATTGTATATCATACCATTTTTTCACACAAATAGCAAGTAAAAAGTCACTCGTGTTTACAATCCGATTATCCGTGTGCTTCAAACGAAAACAATGGAAATCAAACACGCTCCCAGGTAGTTCCCTCACGGGTATCCTTGAGGACGATTCCCTTTTCCAACAATTCATCGCGAATAGCGTCAGCCGTAGTGAAATCCTTGTTTTTCTTGGCATCTGCGCGCTCTGCTATTTTCTGCTCAACAAACGCTGACAATTCCTCGTCAACATCATTACCGGATTCATCACCGCACGCTGACGGGTCAAATGCAGACGACAATCCTATAGACAGTACCTGATCAAACCTCAGGACAAGCGCGATCTTCGTTTTGTCATCCGTATCAGCCTTCAGCGCGTCATAGAGGATCGTGAGCGCCGATGATGTATTGATGTCATTGGCAAGCGCCTCGGCAAATTTCATTTCATACTCCGAATATGTAGTAGCATCCACTCCGTCCGGGACAACTCCGGACTGGCTATGACAAGGGCCTCGACCGCAAACCTTTGATGAGTCAATACTCTGTGTACCCCGATCAGAATCACTGTCACAAAAACTCATAATTTCAGATAAAGCATTCTCAGCGAACTTTTTCGTATCATCGGTTGATACAAGTCTTTTCAGTCTCGCGATCAGTTTGTCATACGCCGCGGCAACATTGTCAAGCGCCTCAAAACTGAATTCCAATGGTTTTCTGTAATGGCTCTGCAGGCAGAACAACCTGTAAACCATGGGATCATATCCTTTTTCTACCAATGACTGAACTGTCAGAAAACCACCGGCTGATTTGGCCATTTTCCCCGAGGAAGTATTCAAATGGTTAACGTGGAACCAGTAGTTGCACCATTTATGACCGAAATACGACTCGCTCTGGGCGATCTCGTTCGTATGGTGGGGGAAAATATTGTCAACACCGCCACAATGAATGTCAAGGTACTCTCCGAGATGCTTTTTCGATATGCACGAACACTCGATATGCCAGCCCGGATAACCGAGTCCCCATGGGCTCTCCCATTTTAATTCCTGATTCTCAAATTTTGATTTTGTAAACCAGAGAACAAAATCCGCCTTGTTACGTTTATTTGTATCCTCTTCGACATCATCCCTGGCGCCCACAACAAGTTCCTCCTCATTCTGGGCGGACAGTACATAGTAATCCTTTAATTTTGAAGTATCGAAATAAACGTTATCTCCGGCTACATAAGCGAAATCCTTTTTCAGGAGAACCTCTATCATTTCGATAAAATCAGCGATGCAATTCGTAGCAGGCTCAACATACTCCGGCCAACGGATATTGAGCGCGCATGCATCATTTTTGAAACAATCAGTATAGTACTGCGCAATCTCCATCACGGTTTTGTGCTCGCGTTTCGCGCCTGCGAGCATTTTGTCCTCGCCGGTATCACCGTCACTCGACAAATGACCGACATCGGTTATGTTCATCACGCGTTTAACGTCATACCCGACAAAACGGAGGGTTTTCTCGAGCACGTCCTCCATGATATACGTCCTCAGGTTCCCGATATGCGCATAATGATAAACAGTCGGTCCGCATGTATACATTCCCACTTTTCCGGCCTCATTCGGGACAAATTCCTGAACATTTTTTCCGAGTGTATTATAAAGATTTATCTTTACATCCAACATAAAACAATACTCCCTGTTAATTTCCTGTGAAGCAGCAAATCAGCGCTGCAACAATGATTAAAACCACTTTCCCTATTTTACCCTTTTTCCGTTAATATGTCAACAGAAAAAGCAGGGGGCCTGCCGATACCGACACCCCCCTGCCCTGTTGTTCAATTATGCAATATCTCCGACTGAATCAGAACTCTTTCCAGTAGATTGAATTTGCGATGCTTGCGTCTGTTGAATAAACACCGTCCGGAGACTCGAAATTCAGTTTTCCTGCAAATGCATCAGCATCAGACATTGACAGCGGAAGCGGTTTTACAGTAGTACCGTCTCTCCACTCGAATCCGGTTTTCTGAACATCATCTGAGGACACGAACGGAAAATCAAGGATAACACTGTCAGCAGCAGATACTGTCCAGCTCTTGATTGCCGGATTTGTTCCGCCGTAATTGATTGTCAGCGAACGTGCTTTCGCGCCGGTCTGTTTCAAGAATGTCTCGTCTGCATAGCAGCGACTCTCGGTAGCCGGATCCATCCACTGTCCGTCATATTCTGCATACTGGTCATAGGTGAAAAGCCACATGTTGGCTGTGATTCCGATCTCTCCGATCAGGACTCTCTCGATTTTACCCTTCAATACACCTTCCTGGAATACATTTACATCCACAAGTGTGTCCATGGAAGAAAACTCATACTGTGTTACTTTTGTCTTTTTACCGTCCGGCGTATCAATCTCCATGTTATAGGTGATGCTTTCGAGCTGTGCGGAAACCCCAAAAGATGAGCCCTTCTCAAGTACATCATACATCGGGAACTCAGATGAAAAATCCATCTGATAGTTCACGATCTGCTTCCACTGTGTCTCCTGATAGTTTGCAGATGTACCTGATGCTACATTCGGAGCAAGGATGAAACGTGTAGCATACTCTCCTGCCTGGCTATAATACCTGTAAGGATCAGTTGCGCTGGTCTTGTCATGTCTCATAACCATTGTATCAAGCTGCTCAGCAGGACCAAGCTTTTTCCAATACAGATCCTTGGAATAGAAATCTACATTTGCCTCCTCGTAAAGATCCGTGCTCAGGCCTTCTGTTTTGTTAAATGAGGTTTTCTTAAGCTTTTTATAGCTCTTTACATATTTGTTGAATTTCTTTT
>JAGABX010000087.1 GCA_017614395.1 Eubacterium sp. | reverse complement strand
ATTTCTCTGATCGAGGATGGTGTGCTTGTGATCGGCGTGGCAACACAGACAGGTCTGTACGAGAAAACCATTTCCAACATGGTCGAGGTACAGAGCCGTGGAGCTTATCTGATGGGGCTGACGACCTATGGCTCCTACGATCTCGAGGATACAGCAGATTTCACGGTTTACGTCCCGAAAACGGACGAGCATTTTGCTACGAGCGTGGCGATCATTCCGCTGCAGCTGTTGGGATACTATCTGGCGGTTGCCAAGGGTCTTGATGTCGACAAGCCGAGGAACCTTGCTAAATCAGTTACGGTTGAATAGTTGTTACGGATTCGGACATATTTCGGTCTGAGCAGGAAGAAAAATATCTTTGCATGGACTGAATTATAGAAATAATAAACTAATCAAAAATTAATCAAACGGAGGAAAAACAAATGATGAAATTAGTACTGGTAAGACATGGTGAGAGTGAATGGAACAAACTGAATCTGTTCACGGGATGGAAGGATGTTGATTTGAGCGAAAAGGGCCACGAGGAGGCTAAACAGGCCGGGATCACCCTGAAGAATGAAGGCTATGATTTTGATGTCTGCTACACATCATATCTGAAACGCGCCATCCATACCCTGAACCACATTCTGGATGAGATGGACCGTGCATGGCTCCCGGTTTACAAAACCTGGAAACTGAACGAGCGTCACTATGGCGCGCTGCAGGGATTGAACAAATCTGAGACAGCTGAGAAATACGGTGAGGATCAGGTAAAGATCTGGCGTCGTTCGTTTGATGTTAAACCGCCCGCGCTCGAGCCGGATGATGAGAGAGCACCGCAGAACCAGGATATGTTCCGTGATGTAGATGCATCTCTCCTGCCTCTTCATGAGTCGCTTGAGACAACGATAGAGCGTGCTGTTCCTTTCTTTGAGGAGGTTATTAAAAAGGATATGCAGGCCGGCAAACGCGTTATTATTGCCGCTCACGGAAACTCTCTTCGCGCGCTCGTTAAATACTTCGACAACATGACACCGGAGCAGATTCTCGAGGTAAACATTCCGACAGGAGTGCCGCTTGTCTATGAATTCGATGATAATTTTAATGTGATCAAAAGCTACTATCTCGGCGATCAGGAAGCGCTCAAAGCCAAGATGGATGCCGTTGCAAATCAGGGTAAAAAATAGGGGAATTATTATGGCATGGTATGACGAGGCAATTTTTTATCATATTTATCCGCTTGGGTTGTTAAACGCACCCAGGGAGAACCCTTACGGAGAGGTTGTTCACCGGTTGAGGGAATTAAAACCCTGGGTAGACCACATTCGGGATATAGGCTGTAACGCCCTTTATATCGGACCGCTTTTTGAGTCGGTAGGACATGGCTATGAAACGACTGATTATAAAAAGCTTGACAGCCGTTTGGGTGACAATGCGGATCTCGCTGATTTTGTGGCGCTCTGTCATGAAAAAGGCATCAGGGTTATTTTAGACGGAGTGTTCAATCATACGGGACGTGATTTCTTTGCGTTCAAGGATTTGAAGGAACACAGGGAATCCTCCAGGTACAGAGACTGGTATTGCAACGTTAATTTCGGCTGGAACAACGAGTACAACGATGGCTTTTCCTATGAAAACTGGGGCGGTTATAACCTGCTGGTGAAACTCAACCAGAGAAATCCCGAGGTCAAAGATTACATCTGTGATGTGATACGTTTCTGGGTGGATGAATTTGATATTGACGGTCTTCGTCTGGATGCCGCGGACGTGTTGGATTTTGATTTCATGAAGGCGCTTCGCGGACTGGCAGAAACCGTGAAACCGGAGTTCTGGCTGATGGGTGAGGTGATTCACGGGGATTATACACGCTGGGTCAACGAAGGAACTCTTCATTCGGTTACAAACTATGTAATGCATAAAGCCCTGTACTCCGGCCATAATGACCATAATTATTTTGAAATTGCCCACACACAAAAACGCCTCGGAGACATGGGCGGAAACGGAACCGGCGGTTTCAAACTGTATAATTTTGTTGACAACCATGATGTAGAGCGCATATATACAAAACTTAATAACAAGGCGCACTTTACACCGGTCCACATCCTGCTCTATACTTTGCCCGGAATCCCGTCAATATATTACGGTTCGGAATTTGCCATTGAGGGGAAAAAGGAAAAGCAGTCCGATGCGTCACTTCGTCCGGCAATCGATTTGGAAAACTATAAGGATGCCGTTACCGCAAATCCCGCAACTAAACTGATTGCTGCTCTCGGGAAAATACGCAGTGAAACACCGGCACTCTCATATGGTGATTATCGTGAATTGGTCCTGACAACCAGACAGTATGCTTTTTCAAGAAATCATGACGGACAGAGCGTACTCATTACGGTTAACAACGATGACAGCGAGTATACGTTTACATTACCTGCGGGCGGCGCGGCAGAATATGTCGGCGCGCTTTCCCACGAGAGGGTTTCTGTAAACGGCGGCAATATTCAGGTCAGGATACAGCCGAATTCCGGTGAGATATGGCTGCCTGCTAATGGAAGCGAAGACATATCCGAGGAAAAAATCACGGAGATACCGGTTGTAGGTTCCGGTGATGATGACAGAAATCAAGAGCCGGCTTCAGGTCAGGAACAGGAGGTAACTAAAGATTCAGTTTCCGAGCAGGTTCAGGAAAAAGTTCCGGCAACTGTCCAAGAGGATAATAACAACCGGTCTGAATCCGGAAGCTATGAGGACGGCGTGATAGCCGGATTGCAGGAAGCAATTCTCGCGCGCATGGAAAAGAACGGTTTTGTAACAGATCAGATGAGAAGGGACGTCATGGAAAATACGCATCATGATTCTCTGATCAATTGGATCAAAAGCTTTTAAAGAATCGGATAGTGATGGATTAAATTGTACACCCGGAGTTTAACCGCTCCGGGTGGTCTTTCAAGGAGCGGAAATCGGACGGATTCAGTCAGATAAACATGCATGTTTATTCATAGGAGGAAATAGCGTGAAGGATAGGGAAGATATAAGAATAGTGATCATAGAGATCCAGCAGAGTGTCGTGGTAAGGGGCATCAAGAACAAACTGCAGGATCTGCGTTATCAGGTTACTGAGTTGGGAGCAAATTTTCGGGATATCAGCAGTTATACCGGAAAAGCCGATCTGTTTGTCCTGTATCTGTCGGAGTCGATCACAGACGACATTGATAACATGACGTTGCTGAACCAGATTGTTGATGAAGTGGATACCAAGGGACAACCGATGATCCTGGTTGGCGAGAGAGAATACATGAATGAAATCTCCAGGGAAAAGCCGAATCTGAAGGATTTTGAGCGCCTTTTGCTTCCGATTGACATGTCGAAACTGGGATCCATGATTGATCAGATGGTTGAGGATGAGGGTGAAGGAGGCAGGAAACGGATTCTGATCGTCGATGATGATCCAACATATGCCAAGGTAGTGCGTGGCTGGATCGGTGATGCCTATCAGACCAATATCGTGACGAACGGGACGCAGGCGATTACATTTCTGGTGAAAAATAAGGTAGATCTGATACTGTTAGATTATGAGATGCCGATCGTGGACGGGCCAAAGGTGCTCGAGATGATTCGGAGTGAAGAATCGATCAGGGATATCCCGGTGGTGTTTTTGACGGGTGTTGGGACGAAGGAAAGTGTGTCCCGCGTGATGAGCCTGGATCCTGCCGGATACATTCTTAAGTCGACGACCCGTGAGAATCTGCTTGGAAAAATCCGGGCGGTTCTGTCAAAGACGTGATATGTAAAAAAGGGCACGCATCGGAGGATTATAAGTGAATAAAGAACAATACCAGGTTGTGATCGTGGACGATGATCCGGTTTGCCTGAGGATGGCCAAGCGAATGCTGAGCAAAGGCGGAATCCGTGTCAGCTGTGTGCGCTCCGGTCATGATCTTCTGACATTGATCGAGAAGTATACACCGGATTTGATCCTTTTGGATATTCTGATGCCCGAGATGGATGGTTTTGACACCTACCGGGCATTGCAGGAATACGAGGAGAGCGCAGGAAGGACATCGACGCCGGTGATCTTTTTGACCGGCGAGAGTGATGTGGAGATGGAGAGACGCGGGCTGAAGACCGGTGCCTCCGATTTCATTCGTAAACCTTTCGACAAGGATATTCTGCTCAAACGTATCATTAATACGATAGAAAACAACAGAATGATAGAGTCGTTAACGGAGGAGGCGACCGTGGACCGGCTGACCGGTTTTCTGAACAAGATCAGCGGGACGGATACCATCTCAAAGTGCTGTATGGATCACAGGGGCGCTCTGATGATCTTCGATCTGGACAGCTTCAAGCTGGTCAACGATTTGTTTGGTCACGATATGGGTGACAGGGTTTTAGTTGCTTTTTCAAATATTGTGCGGAACAATATCCGCGAGGAGGATGTGGTCAGTCGTATCGGAGGGGACGAGTTCCTTGCATTTTTCAGAGATGTTTCGGATGAGAAATCCGTGTCGGCGCTTTGTGAGCGTCTGAATGAACAGCTTGAAAAAGAAGCCGAAAAGCTGATGGGAGCGGAACACGGTATCCCGTTGGGTATATCGATCGGTGTGGCATTCGCGCCGGAACACGGAAGGTCCTACAAAATCCTGTTCTCCTACGCAGACAATTCGCTGTACCGGGTTAAACAGGCAGGTAAGCACGGATATGAGATTTACAGTATGGAATCAGATCCGGAAAGCGGGGAGGAGGATCTCGAAACCGAACTGCTTCGAACATCGCAGATTGTCGAGGAGAGAGGTGATTCGAAAGGGGCGATGCTGCTCGGACAGGATGCTTTTTCCTGGAACTATCGCTATGTCGTACGATTTATGGAGCGATATGACGGTGTTGCGAACCGATTGCTGTTTTCTCTGTCTATCCGGGCGAAGGGACCGATGTTTTCTGAGGTCGCGGCAGAATTTGCAGCGGTTCTTCAGCGCACCCTGAGAAAAAGTGACATTATATGGCAGAGTAAACCTAATAAGTTTTTTGTTCTTTTGCCGCAGCTGTCTGAGCGGGATACACCGGGTGTGATCCGGCGGATTACCCGTGCATGGGAGCGGACGGGGTATCATCAGAGGGCGGAGATTTCGTATCGTTCGTCACCGATCGTTGTCGAGAAATAGGGATCGGCTCGGATCGGTTTCGATTGAGAAAAACATGCGTGTTTAGAGTGGGGAGTGGAAGAGTTTTATGAGAAAAAGGGGAACGCGAAAGAGAAATTTTGATGAGAAAAAAGTAAAACTGCGGAATATCATTATCTCCGCAGTTGTTATTGTTTTTATGGCCGGAATAGTAGTCGGCAGTTATTATATTATCAGCCGGGAAAAAAGAAACAATATCATCAAAGTCGGCGAGATGAAGGCGCTGGAATCTGCAGATCAGTTCAAGGATTATCTGGCGACCAGTATTGATGCGATCAAGATCACTGCCTACACGATAGAAAAGATGCTCGATCAGAACAAAACGCAGCAGGAAATCCTGGACTATATGATCGGCCAGTCCTCGGCTGTGCGTAACGCCGTGTTTGAGAATACGACCGGGCTGTACGGATATATCAACGGTGAGTTTCTGGACGGTGAATTGTGGGAGCCTGGTCCGGACTTTGTTCCGACGGAGAGGCCATGGTATATCAAGAGCATGGAAAACCAGGGAAGGATCGCAATGATCGAGCCCTATCTGGATGCGCAGACAGGTTCAATCAAGATGGCGATCGGAAAAATGCTGATGGATAAAAAGAACGTTGTTGCGATGGATATCGATCTCTCAAGGATTCAGGAGATTACGGAAACGGCGGTTGAAACCGGTGAATCGGCGATCGAATTCATCCTGGACGGAGATAACATGGTCGTGGCTCACTCGGATCCACAGGAGGTAGGAAAGGACTACAACAAAGAAGCAAGTGAACTGTATGCGTCTATCCTCACTGAGATATCGACGGATGAAAACAACTACAGTGAGATCACTTACAGAGGAGCGGATTACATTGTTTATACAGCCTCAATCCAGGATGACTGGCGCTGTATCTTTATCCAGGATGCGACCAGTGTGTTCCGCTCGCTGCGCATCATTCTCTTTGTCACGATCGGCATCATTCTTGTTATGGTATTCATTCTGTTAAGCATCTTCCATGTATCCAACAGGCGCAGTCTGATAGCGGAGCGTGCGTTGGCAGCGAGTGAGGCAAAATCCTCGTTTCTCTCCAATATGTCCCATGAGATCCGTACACCGATTAACTCTGTTCTGGGTATGAACGAGATGATTCTCAGGGAGTGCAAGGATGAGGATGTCATCTCGTATTCAGAGAGCATCCGGATGGCGGGCAATACTCTCCTCGGAATTGTGAATGATATTCTGGATTTTTCCAAGATCGAAGCGGGCAAGATGGAGATCATTCCGGTGGATTATGACCTGTCCTCTTTGCTTAACGATCTTGTCAATATGATACAGCAACGTGCGGACGACAAAGGCCTGGTACTCACACTGGATTTTGACAGCCGGATTCCGAAAAATCTGAACGGTGATGAGGTTCGTATCAAGCAGGTGATCACCAACATCCTCACCAATGCGGTCAAGTACACGGAAAAAGGAAGCGTGACCTTCAAGGTTTTCTATCAGCGTTCGGTTGAGGAGCCGGAATATATATTTCTGAATTTCTCCGTCAAGGATACAGGCATCGGTATCAAACAGGAAGATATTGAAAAGCTGTTCTCCGAGTTTGAGCGGATTGAGGAGGAGCGTAATCGAAGTATCGAGGGAACCGGTCTCGGGATGAATATCACCAAGCGCCTGGTTGAGATGATGGGCTCCAAGCTCAAGGTGGAAAGTGTCTACGGGCAGGGCTCGAAATTCTACTTCTCTCTGAAACAGCGGGTTGTACGTTGGGAGGAGCTGGGAGATTATGAGGCCTCCTTCCGTGAGCATCTCAGCAAACGCAATGTCTATCATGAGAGATTTATCGCGCCGGATGCCGATGTTTTGGTTGTGGATGACAATCTGATGAACCTGAAGGTTTTCGGGAATCTTCTGAAAAAGACACGCGTCAGGATCGATATGGTTGAGAGCGGGGATGAATGTCTGAAAAAAACTAATGAGAAAAAGTACGATATTATCTTTTTGGATCACATGATGCCGGAGAAGGACGGTATCGAGACGCTGCATGAGCTGCACTCGCAGTCAAAAAATCCGAACAAAAAAACACCGACTATCTGTTTAACGGCTAATGCCATTTCGGGTGCAAGAGAGCAATATATAAGCGAGGGTTTTGATGACTATCTGACCAAGCCGATCGACGCGGATGAACTTGAGGGAATGATGATGCAGTATCTGCCCGGTGACAAGGTTCTCACACCGGAGGAGAGTATTGCAGAGGAGAACGAGGCCGCCCCTGAGGTATCCGATTCCACCGGGCTGCCGGACTTTTTATCGGAGATCGAGGAGATCGACACGCAGGCCGGTTTAGCAAATAACGGTGATGACGTAGAGAATTATATAGATACACTCAGGGTGTATGCCGGCATGGTAGACAGGTCCGCGGAGGAGATCCGCGGTTTCTATCAATCGGGAGACATCAAAAATGCCACGATCAAGATCCATGCATTGAAAAGCACGTCAAGGATCATAGGGGCGAGTGATATCGGAGAACTGGCGCAACGCTTGGAGGATGCAGGCAATGCGGAGGATACGGCGGTGCTCGACGCGGAGCTGGAGGGGATGCTCACCCGTTGTCAGGAGGTCGGTGCATCACTTTCACCGCTCCTTGACGGGCAGGAGGAGATTGACGACAGTGGCCTTCCGCTGATCGGGGCGGAGGAGCTTGCGGGGTATTGGGATCGAATCCGTGAGCTTGCGGAATACTGCGATGATGCCGGGATCGAGGATGTGCTGGAGGAGTTAAAGGGATACCGTTTCCCGGAGGAGGAGAAGGAAAGGCTGCAGTCCGTGCGTCAGGCATTGGATGAGTTTGATTTTGAAAAGGTCGGCAGTGTATTGGAATAAATGTGACTGACAGACGCAGAGAAAGGGGCGCTTATGGATAATAAACAGAGGGCCGGATCGGAAATATTTGTTTTGATCGTCATTACGATCGCTTATATCGGTCTCGGAGTAGAGACAATTCTGTTAGGTTGGGAAGGCTGGATGGTCCCGCTGATCTTCATCGCGATTATCGCTTTGTGGTGTATCTATATTCCGCATAAGCTTGCATCCGAGATGCGGATGTTGTTTTTTATCTACGCGATGATGGCATCCTTTTTCCATGGGATTCATAAGACCAGTCAGTTTGACGTCGTCGTTGTGACGGCGATCATGCTGACGGTGATGTCACTGCTCGACCGAATATATATGCTGAATGTGATCCTGATCGAGTTTATGGCGATAATGCTGAATCAGGTATGGATGAGTAATTCGACAGAAATGTCAAATGTGGATATTATTCTGGTATCAAGGATCCTGCTGCATTTAGGTGCCGTGATATGCATATATCTTTTCTGCCGTCTGACAGTCAGGTATCGGCTCGCTCAAAAGGAAAGCCATTTGCGGGATGAACTCGAGGCGAATGAGAACAAAGAGGATATGGAGGACTTTTTATCCAATATTTCCCATGAACTCAGGACGCCGGTCAATGTCGTAAACGGCATGTCCAGACTTTTTTTGAAAAAGGAAGAGAGCGAAGAAGTGGACGCGATCTATGGGGCGGGCATCCGCCTGTCCGAGCAGATAGAGAGCATCCAGGATTATACAGAGATCAAAAGGGGAGAACTGATTCTCGAGGAAGAAAAGTATATGACCATGTCGCTGATTCATGATGTCGTGACGGATTATCACCGGAGCCATGGCAGGGATGATCTTGAGCTCGTAGTGGATCTAGACCCGAGGGTTCCCTCAATGATGAGAGGGGATATTAAAAAGCTGCACAAGGTATTTAAGCATCTTCTCAGCAATGCGATAAAGTTTACCCGTGACGGGGGGATTTATATCAAGGTGAATGCAAACCCGAGGGAGTATGGTGCCAACCTGATTATCCAGGTGACTGATACCGGAGTCGGGATGACCAGAAAAGACATTGCGCTGGTATCAAGGGGTATGTATCAGGCAAATAAAAAGAGAAACCGGAGCACGGGAGGAATCGGAATCGGACTCCCGATCGTGTACGGTTTTGTTCATCGGATGAACGGATTTGTCAAAATCGAAAGCAGACGGGGGGTGGGAACCACGGTTAAGGTATCCATTCCGCAAACGATTATCGATCCGGCTCCGTGTCTCCGCGTGCGGGAGGACTTCTCCGGTGATGTTATGTTTTTCACGGATCCCGGAAAATACCGGATACCGGTTCTCAGAGAATTCTACAAGACTATGGCAGTCAATATAGCCACCGGTCTGGGTATGAGGCTGTATTCGGCAAGCTCGCAGGAGGAGGCGGATCGCCTGTTGCGAAATCTGAATGTGACACATATTTTTATGGGTGTGGAGGAGTATGAAGAAAATAAAGCGTACTTTGAAGACTTGTGTAAACAGGGATATATTGTATCCATATCTGCGTACGAGAATTTCCGTCCGGATGCGGACAGCCGTGTCAAGGTGATGCCGAAGCCTCTGTATGGAATTCCTGTCGTGCGCATTCTCAACAATGGGGAGGTGCTCGAGAACGAGGAGGACACGCAGAAACAGAAACTGTCCTTGGCAGGTCTTTCGGCTCTGATCGTCGACGATGAGCCGATGAATCTGGTTGTGGCTTCGGGACTTTTTCGAGATTACAAAATGTATACCGATACGGCGGAGAGCGGAATGGAGGCGCTTGCCAAGTACGAGAATGAGGAATACGATGTGATCTTTATGGATCATATGATGCCTGAGATGGATGGAGTAGAGGCAATGAAGCGCCTGCGTGAGATGGCGGATCACATGGGACGCTCCCCGAAGATCATCGCGTTGACAGCGAATGCGCTTTCCGGTGCCAGAGAGATGTTTATGAAAGAAGGCTTTGACGGATTTATAGCCAAGCCGATTGATATCGGTGAATTTGAGAGAGTGATGAAAAACTGTTTCCCGTCCACCGGGGTAAGTGAAGAGGGGAGGAGGGATGACAGATGAAGTTTGTGAGAATGCTCGGGAATTTCCTCAAAGATCCCGAAAGAGATTTTACGGAAAGAAAATTCGTGATGATGACGATCATCGCCATGGTCGGCGAGTTTCTCGCTCTGATCGGTGATATTATCTTTCAAGACAGTTGGATTGAGATCGTTGTCATGATAGGCGCTTTGTTCGGAGTTCCGGCGATCACTGCGTTATCCGTATGGAAAAAAAGAGCGGATCTCGGCTCCTTGATAGTCGCTATCGGATTTACCTTTGGTATCCTTCCGGTCATCTTTTATTTCGGAGGAGGGATATGCGGAGGCGGTGTAATCTGGGTAATTTTCGGATACATGTATGTCGGTGTCGTCGTTTCGGGTGTTATCCGGTGGATACTGATTTCCGTAGTGACGGTTGAGACAGTTGTGGCATTTGTGGTATCATACTTTTTCCCGAAAGCCATCGTATTTCATAACAATGTGATGACGCTCATTGATGTCGGAATATCCGTCATCGTTGTCGGATTCCTGGTGTATACGATGGTATGGTTTTTGAACCGTATGCTTGAGTTCGAGAGAGATCGTGCGCGTGAGGAGGCCAGACGCGCGGAGGAAGCAACCCGCACACAGAATCAGTTTTTTTCGAGCATGAGTCATGAGATCCGGACACCGATCAACACAGTGCTCGGTCTGAATGAGATTATCCTGCGGCAGGAGGATGCGTCCGATGAGATACGAAAGGATGCGAGAAACATACAGGGCGCCGGCAAGATGCTTCTGGCTCTGATCAACGATATTCTCGATGTCAGCAAGATCGAGGCAGGCAAGATGGATATTGTTCCGGTCAGCTATGATGTGGGAGAACTGGTCTCCGAAATTGTCAATATGATCTGGCTGAAGGCGGAGGAAAAGGGATTAGAATTCCGCGTGGATATCGATCCGTCGATCCCGACCACGCTGTACGGCGATGAGA
Organism: Eubacterium sp.; assembly: GCA_017614395.1. Classification (GTDB taxonomy): domain Bacteria; phylum Bacillota; class Clostridia; order Lachnospirales; family Lachnospiraceae; genus Eubacterium_F. Next base: position 4,083 of record JAGABX010000087.1, on the reverse strand, counting down.
TACGTGTGAAGCAGATCCTGATCAATCTTTTGAACAATGCGGTCAAGTATACCGCCGAGGGCACCGTGACACTTCATATGGAGTGTGAGCGGGACAGCGTGGAAAATGTAATTCTGAAAGCGACGGTATCCGATACCGGCATGGGCATTCGCAGCGAGGTGATGCCGCATCTGTTTGACACCTTCCGTCGCGTGGATGAGGAAAGAAACCGCCATATCGAGGGAACCGGTCTGGGACTGTCAATAGTAAAGCAGTTAGTCGAGCTGATGGATGGTGAGATTTCGGTTGACAGTGTCTATGGGCAGGGATCGTCGTTTGCGGTGACCTTGCTTCAGAAGATTGAGGATGAGACGGCGATTGGCAATCTTCAGATTACAGGCGATGGTTATTTCGGAAAGACAGAGGGACTGGTTCATATGTTCCATGCGCCGAAGGCGAGGGTGCTGATCGTGGATGACAACGAGATGAATCTCGAGGTGGAGAAAAAGCTCCTCGACGGAACAGAGATGACGGTTGATCTGTCATCCTCCGGTGCCGAGGCTCTGAAGCAGACGCTGCGATTCAGCTATGACGTTATTTTTCTCGATCACCTGATGCCGGAGATGGATGGGGTTGAGTGTTTTCGTGAGATCCGCAGGCAGGTCGGCGGCCTGAATACCACGACCCCGATCATAGTGCTGACGGCGAATGCCGGCGGAGAGAATCAGGAGCTGTATAATGTGACCGGGTTTGACGCGTATGTGATGAAACCGGTATCCGGCAAACAGCTGGAGGACATGCTGCTTCGATTCCTGCCGGAGGAAAAAGTACATCGTACGGCGGACAGCGAGATGACAAAGGGGCACATCAACACAGCCGGTGGGTATGCCAAAAAACTTCCGGTCGTTATCACGACCAGCAGTATCTGCGATCTTCCGGAGGATATCAAACGGGAGCTGCAGATTCCGACAATCCCATTTGTGCTCTACACAAATCATGGTGAATTCTGGGATGGCGAGGAGATGGTTTCGGATGAGCTGATCCGCTATATGAGTGTTGAGGGGAATACGGTGTCTACGGATATTCCGAGCAAGAAACAATATATGGAATTCTTCTCGTCCGAATTGAGGCGGGCACATCATGTGATCCATATCACCCTTACCCCAAGCATGAGTGATGAGTATGAAAGAGCGACTTTAGCAGCGAATATCTTTGAGAATGTCACGGTTGTTAATTCCGAGGGACTTTCGAGTTCTACGGGACTGCTTGTTTTGGTGGCCTACCGATTGGTACAAAAAGGCTATTCAGTTCAGAGGATCCTGGAAGAACTGGAGGTAGCAAAGAAAAGGATTCATTGCAGTTTTGTCCTGGCCGGCACCGACTATATGACACGAGCCGGTCATATCAGTTCGAAACTGAATACACTTTTTAAGACTCTTTGGATCCGGCCGTCGGTTCGAATCAAAAAGGATACGTTCGGTGTGGATCGTTTGATGGTGGGTAGTATCCATCGCTGTTATGAGAGGTATATCAAGAGAGCGCTTCCGGCTCGCGGTAATCCGGATAAGGATCTGCTGTTTGTCACCTATGTTGATGTCTCGGAGGAGGATATCGTCTGGATCGAGGAGAAGATCCGCAAGAGAGTCGACTTTAATCATATTGTTTTTCAGAAGGCATCATCAGCAATCTCAGCCAACTGCGGGCCGGGAACATTCGGACTTCTGTATATCGATGAAGGAAAGACGAATTATAATCTCGGTAGTTTCATCCCCGAGGAGGTGGATGAGGACGAAATTCCTGATCTGTATACCTGGGAGGAGAGAAAGGCCGGTGAAAAAGCAGATATCAGCACTAACGCGGAAACAGGAGTTAATGCAGATACCGGAACCAACATAGATATCCGGGGTGACGTCGGGGCATCAGTTAAAGAACCTGAGAGTATCTACCACTCACTCCCCGGAATCGATGCGGATGCGGCACTGAAAAGCTGTGGGTCGGAGGAGTCGCTGAAGAATGTATGCCAGCTGTTCTATGACTCTATCGACAGCAAGGAGCAGGAACTCCGCTCGTTTTACGAAAAGGAAGACTGGGCAAACTATACGATCAAAATTCATGCGCTGAAAAGCTCGGCGCGTCTGATCGGCGCGCTTGCGCTGAGTCAGGATGCCGAGGCGCTTGAGATGGCCGGAAAGAGGGACGACATCGAATACATCCGGGAGAATCACGAACGTGTGATGGCAGATTATAATGCTTATCGGGAGATCCTGGTACCGGTGGTTTTGGTAAAGGATGTCGGACAGTCAGAGGATGACAGCCTGCCCCTGATCGATCCGGAAACGCTGGCTGACGTGTATGACCGTATCCGGACGATGGCTGAAGACTGTGACGATCTCGGAATTTCTGATGCACTCACCGGGCTGAATGACTATAGGCTTCCGGATGGGGAGAAACATCGAATTGAGCTTGTTCGCCAGGCTATAGATAATTTTGATTTTGATGCCGTTTTGGATGCGATGAATGAGACAATCGGAGAGTAAATGAGGAGGCGGTCGGTCACCTGTTCAATATCGATAACTACAGTGCGTATTTATGGTTTGATGTGGAAAACGGAATCAATGAAAACGAAATACTGGATGAGGCTACCGAAAAATACGGAGAGCACATCCAGAGTACGGCGAGCATGAATGATACGATGGAGGCGATGCTCGTGACATTCTCGGGCATAACCACCGTGATGATGACCATGATGTTTGTCATCTCGGGTATGGTGATCCTGCTCGTGCTCTTCCTGATGGTGCGAACGCTCATTTACAACAAGAGAAAGGACTATGGCATCTATAAAGCAATCGGTTTTACCTCCGGAAAACTGATCCTGCAGACGGCATTGAGCTTTATGCCGACGATCGTACTGTCCGTGGCCGTGTTCTCGGTGGTGTCCTGCTTTGTTGCGAATCCGTATATGAATGCGATGATGCGGTCCTTCGGGATGATGAAGTGCAGTTTTCCGATTTCGATCACCGGTGTTGCGATCATTGGTGTCGGATTGGTCCTGATCGCATTTGCCTTTGCTGTCTTGCAGGCGCGCCGGATTCGCCGGATTGAGGCCTATTGCATGCTGGTGGAGGAGTGATCCCCGTTAAATAAAAAGCCGGAATTCGAAAAAAATTCTAGTTGAAAGATAGAGTTTCAAATGATATAATTACAAAAAGATTTGTGATAAGACGATGTGATGTGACTTTTTTTAGAGTGGGAGGATTATTTGCTGTTTGAAAGGTTTTATATTTAAATATTATGTACTACCATGAGGAGTAAGATTTGATGAAAATTGCTATTATTACGGGTGCAACGGGAGGACTTGGACGTGAATTTGTATCCGAGTCTCTGAAAGAAAACATTGATGAGATTTGGGCGGTAGCGCGAAATGAGGCTAGATTAAACGACCTGAAAGAAAAGTTTGGTGATAAGATTCGCCCGGTTCGGTGTGACCTTGCAAGCGCCGATGACCTTTCAAATTTATTTCAATTGATGGAATCCGAAAAACCCGACATACGACTTTTGATAAACAATGCGGGTATCGGAAAAATGGGAGACAGTGTCGGTTTCGATGACAAAGATGTCGTAAATGAAATTGATATTAACTGCAAGGCGGTGTGCTTATTATGCCACCATGCGGTCCCCTTTATGTCAAGGGGCTCGAGGATCTTAAACATATCCTCCGCCTCCTCATTTCAACCTGTGCCGTACATTAATCTTTATGCCGCAAGTAAAGCTTTTGTTCGTTCATACACCCGATCTTTAAATGTTGAACTTAAAGAAAAAGGAATCATTTGTAGCGCAGTTTGTCCGGGCTGGATTGATACGGAAATGCTGCAAAAGGAATACAACGGAAAGCCGGTAAAATTCCCGGGACTTGTGTCTCCGAACCGCGTAGCGGTAAAGGCGCTTAAGGATTCCGCAAAGGGTAAGGATATGTCAGTCTGCACCTTTTTCGTAAAATACGAGCACTTCTTAAGCAAGGTGCTTCCTCATAAATGGATTATGAAGATGTGGATGAATGGGATAAAGGATTATGTATAGAATCGAGACCGAACGCGGTGATATTTT
>JAGABX010000086.1 GCA_017614395.1 Eubacterium sp. | reverse complement strand
GATATTCCGGGTGATTTTGACAAAAACACGACGGTAACATTTACGGCAGCAGCGGATGATTCCTCGAACAATATGCAAAAGGAATTCAAGTTCGGCAGTTATTTTGTTCCGGAGGGTCTGCCGTACATTGATAATATTACCAATACCAAAAACTTTAAACTCAAACAGAGTGTAAGGAATATCGGAAATAAAGCCGGTGTTCCGAAAATCACATACTGTGATGCAGTGAAGGCCGATCCGGATCCGAAATCACACCATGAGGGTACGATCGAAGGAAACAAAGCCATAAATCCGGGCGATACCGGCGATGTAACCGGTGAGATGACAAACACCGTTGCGGATAATGACAAGCTGGTAACAGTAGTTGTAAAGACCGGAGACGGTTATGATCAGGCAGTTGAGACAGTTATGCCGGAATGCAAGACTGCAGGCCCGACCGCGAGTGAGACCTATGGACTGGCTGAGGGTAAAACATTCACATCCGGAAACTTCAAATACAAGGTTACAAAGGAGGCCGGAAAGGATCAGAAAGGAAAGGTTAAACTGATCGGGCTGACCTCCAAGGGTAAAAAGGCATCCAAGCTGGAAATGAAAAAGACAGTAAAACTGTCGGCAAAGGAGGGTGCTTACAAAGAGGCCACTTACACAATTAAATCACTCGGCAAGGGCGCATTCAAGGGCGCCAAGGCAGCGAAGATAAAACTCAATAAAAAGATCACCGAGATACCCAAGGAAGCCTTTGTGAAGTGCAAGAAACTGAAAAAACTGATCATACAGGAAAAACTGGAGAAGGTAGCGAAAAAAGCCTTCAAGGGTTGTAAAAAGAAGATAACAGTAACCGGCGCGTCGAAAAAGAAAAATAAACACAACATGAAACTCATTAAAAAGAGCGGCTACAAAAAGGTCAAGACGGGCTGACGTTATACAGTTACAGTAAAACAACACGTGAAAAAACACTTAACAGTAAAATAACATTTGAGTGAAAGGACATCGCGTATGGTTTATGATCTTCCGCAGATTGACGGAGTTGACTGGGAGGTGGCGCACAGGTTTCTGACAAATCAGGACATGCTGAAGAATGCCCTGTGTGATTTTGTCAGGACTGCGGCTAAACAGACTTCGGAATTGATATCCTACAGGGAGCAGTTAGAGCAGGACCCGACTGCAGATAATTTTGCGACCTTCAGGATACGGGCGCATGCGATGAAGAGCGCATTGAGATCCATAGGCTCCGAGCTGTACGAGGAGGCATTCAGTCTCGAAACGGCAGGGAGGAATGAGAATATAGATGTGATATCGGAATATACGGATCTGTTTTGCAAGGAGTATATGTCGCTCGCAGCCAGGCTGAAGGTCATAACCGGCGATGTCGATTCGGGTATTGATTTTGATCACGGACTTTTTCTCGAAAAAATATCCGAGATTAAAAAGTCGATGGAGTCATTTGATATTAACGCGCTGCAGGAGGCATACAGAGTTATTCAGGACATGGCTACCCCTGCGGAATTTGAGGAGGAAATGAATAAACTGTCGGTAGCGGTCAGGGATCTCGAGTCAGAGCAGGTCATTGCGTCATGTGATGTGTTGGAGGGTATGCCTATATGAGATTTGTCACTGCGGAAAACCTGAGACCGGGCATGCTGCTTGCGAGAAAAATCATTGACCAGAAAAGCTCGTCAATGCTCGAGAGAAATATCAAACTGACACAGACAACGATTGACAGGCTCAGAGGCAGCGGTTATATCGGAGCATATATAATAGATGATTTTTCCAGGGATATAGATGTGCTCGCGCCGGTCAGTGAGGAGACCATAGAGGAGGGAATCTCCGCCGTCGCGGCCGCCGACATCGGACGGATAATCGATATCGCGAAGGTCATGGTTGATGATATATCCTCTCTGGAAAAAATCAGCGTGGATATGTTGGATCTCAGGTCGTACGATGACTATACGTATCACCACAGTGTTAATGTTGCGGTGTATGCAGTCGCTGTCGCGGTGAAGATGGAACTGCCGGAGGAACTGATCCAGGAGGTTGCGGTAGCGGCTCTCTGCCATGATCTCGGCAAGATGAAAATACCGACGAAGATACTCAATAAAAAAGGACGTCTGACCGATGAGGAATTCGATGAGATCAGGCGGCATCCCCAGTATTCCTATGACATGCTGTATGACAATCCGCTGATTTCGTCAAAGGTGCGTCAGGCAATTCTATGCCATCATGAGAATGAAAACGGTTCCGGATATCCGCTGGGAAAGGCGGAGGATGATATCCCGCTGACTGCCAGGATCATTCATGGTGTTGATGTATATGATGCGCTGACCAGCAAGAGGGCATACAAAAACCCGTATTCGCCTGCGGAGGCTTTGGAATACATCAGCGGCGGCGCCGGAATACTTTTTAATCAGGAAGTAGTCGACATAATGCACAAGGTAATACCGGCATATCCGCCGGGCATCGATGTTGCGTTGTCAAACGGTGAAACGGCGGTTGTCAAGGCTCATACGTCACAGACGCTCAGGCCTGTCGTGAAGCTGTACAGTAACAGAAAAGTAATTGATTTAAGCAAGGATCCCGCATATCAGTCAGTATTCATAACTGCATCGGGAATACTTTCAAAATCCCGAAAAATAGTTGAGGAACTGAATGAAAGCCGTTTTGGCAAGGAAAAGAAACGCCGCAAGGAAATCCTCGTGGTTGATGACAGTCCGATATCAATAGGACAGACGAAGGCGGCGCTCAGTGAGGATTACGATATTGTTGCACTGGAAAGCGGACTGGCATGCCTGAAATACGTCGAGGTAAAGGGCGTTCCCGATCTGATAATAATGGATATAGACATGCCAATATTAGATGGAGTGAAAACCGCTGAGAGGCTCAGACAGAAAAACTATGAGAACCTGAACATTATCTTTTTATCCGCAATCGCGAACAAGGATACTGTCATCAGGTGCAGACGCGCCGGCGCCATAGATTATATTCTGAAACCGGTGAACCTGATCTACCTGAAGGAACGGGTGAAGGTTGCATTAGATAAAAAGGTTGATTTTGATATTGTTTAGTGAAAAAGAGGTAGGAGTGAATGACAGAGCATTTTAATGCGTTTATTTCATACAAACACGCGCCGGAGGATAATGTTGTAGCAGAGGCCGTGCAGAAGGGACTCGAGCATTTTCATATTCCCGGAAAACTCAGAAAAAAAACGGGCGTGAAGCGGATCAACAGGATATTCCGTGACAAAACCGAGCTTCCGATCACGAATGATCTGAGCGATAATATCTCATACGCTTTAGAGAATTCCGATTATCTCATTGTAATCTGTTCTACCAATACAAAAGAATCCGCATGGGTTCCGAGAGAGATAGATGCTTTTCTCAAAAACCATACCAAGAGGGATGTATTTACTGTTCTGGTAAACGGAGATCCGCATGATGTGATCCCGGAAATCCTGCAGTATGAGGAACGCACCGAAACGGATGAAAATGGTGTTACAAAAACCACCAGGATCCCGATAGAGCCGCTATCATGTGACTACAGAATGCCACTTGGAAAGGCAAAAAAAACAGAACTGCCGCGACTGGTCTGCGGTATAATCGGCTGCGCATATGACGAGATAATCAACCGCCACAGACAGTACAGGCTGAAACAGCTGACGGCGGCGTTTTCTGTCGTACTCGCGGTGATGTTAGGATTTTGCGGATACATGCTATACAGCAGGAATCAGATCCATAAAAACTATTTGGAGTCATTGAAAAACCAGTCAAAATATTTAGCGAATGAATCCGCGGGACTCCTTGAAAAAGAAAACCGTATCGCGGCACTGCAGCTAGCGCTCGAAGCCCTGCCGAAGGATTCTGACGATGACCGTCCCATAACAGCCGAGGCGGTCAGGGCACTGACCGACGCGACGCTCGCATATGTCGCGAATGATGGTGCAAACGTCAATGCGGCATGGAATTACCAGATGCCCAATCCGGTATCTGATTTTCAGGTCAGCGATGACGGGCAGACATTAGCTATACGTGATGATGGATCAGTTGTAGGTGTATGGAACACAAAGACTCATGACAGAATAATATATCTTGATGATATCGGGGCCAAAGTCGTGGGAATAAGATTTCTCGATGACGGGAAACTCGCTGTATGGACCGATAAAACAATATTCTGCTATGATGTGGGAACGGGGAATGAGGCATGGTTCTACACATTAGCTGCGGATACAGGGAATGAGACACAGTCGTACACAATGCTGTCGGATACTTTCAAAGATGCTTCCAATATGATGGTAGCGGAGGGACATTTCTATATCTGTGTAAGCGATTATAAATATATTGATATTGATTCGACAACAGGAAAACAGAAAAATGAGATCATAGTGGCTGAGCAAAAAATGATAGATGCTATCCGCATAGATCATAGTAAACTGTCACCGGACGGACGAAAAATCGCTTTCGGCGGATTTAGTGGATCCGGAGATATAAACAGTTATGTTTACGGGGTGGCGGATATCGGAACAAAAAGCGTAAATATGTCAGAAGTCGGCAATGGTCTGATCAAGGATATTGCATGGTTGGGCAGTGGCGAGATACTGCTGGCGAGTACTTATATTGATTTTACCAATAGCACTTCGTTGGGTTCGATTAATATTATTTCATCCGACCGTTCAGAGATAAACTGTGTAAATGCTGCGGATCTGTCGGAAAAATGGAGTACCGACTTTGTCTGTAACGGAGTAAAGATAAACAGTGGATTTTTTATGCCGGATGATAATTCCGTAGCGTATTATTCCGGCAATGTTATTTCTGAATATGATGCTGCAAACGGGACTGAAAAAGAATCTTATAACGTAAACAACTCTATTATCGATGTCAGCGACAGAGACGGGGACGGCAATCCGATATACATCACGGAGAACGGATGGTATGCATATCCTGCGCCGAATAACGATGAGGATGCGGTCCGCTATGTGGAATACTTTACCGATGAACTGCGTCAGGTGATCGTCAATAACGGAGTATATGTCAGACAGAGTTTATCCAATGAGGTTATTTACTACGGAGTCAGTGTGTATGATGAGGAATGGACTGCGCTTGATGAGGATACGGTTTTGCACGGACTGCCTGCTGATTATCTCCTCGATGAGAGCTGTGTCGCATTATTGTCCGATGAGTCGGGACCGGTGCTTGATATAATCCGGTTAGACGGTGATACATCTCATTCACGCACAAAACTTGAGGACGGAAGTGCATATAATTACCGTCTGCTCGGGGTATATAACGGGCGTGTTTATTTGGGTTATAATAATGCTAATAAATATAATCTGATTTCGGTTGATTTATCCGGGAATGACCTGAAAAATGACGAACTGTTTGATGTTGGTACACCGGTTGAGAATGCATGCTCGATGTATGGCGGGAAACTGATATGCTTTGCCAAAAACAGTGATAATAAACCTGTAGTTTCGGTTTATGATATTGATTCGGGAAAAAGTAACGAAACAGCATTGCCGGATGATATAGGTTCTATTATGCATGTTCCTGTTTATTATGAGGAGATCGGCGCGGTATATGTCTGCGGTAAAACAACAGATTATGTTGTCGATATCTCGAGCAGCAATGTAAAAAAAGCAGAAATCCCGGACGGATGGTCGGGAGCGTGTGCTTTTTCCGATAAAACAATAGACGGAAAATATGCTGTTTCAGACGGAAATACAATCATAACAATTGACATGGAGGGCACGGTTTCAAACACGATCTCATGCCCCGGAGTGACGCCGCTCGGCATGACTTATATTGACGGGGAACTGATTGTATTGTATAATAACGGAGGAGTGTACCGGTACTCCGCGAATGACGGTTCGTTCAAAGGAAAAACGGATGTGACTCAGTATTATAATTCATCCGGAGAGGCGAGATTTTATCAGGATGCGGACAATAACCTGATGTACATACAGATGGATATGCTCACGGATGTTATTGATCTGGAGAACGGAGAACAGATCGCGCATATAAATAACTGTTTCGGGCATCATGGGGGCAGGGATATATTTATTACTATTTCCAAATCCTCCGGTGATGGCAGCATGGTTGGATATTACAGAAGATATTCCGTTGATGAGCTGATAAACAAGGCCCATGACATCCTGAAAAATGCCGAGCTGTCAAATGAAATGAAGCTGAGGTACGGAATCGATGGATGAGAAAAAGGTTCTGATAGTCGATGATGATGTCACAAATCTGCATATCTCGGAGAGTGTGATAACCTCCTGCGGCGCCAAATCATATATAGTACCCGGAGGCAAGGCGGCAATACAGTGTTTTGAGCATTTGAAACCGTTCGATGTGATTTTTATCGACCATCTGATGCCGGAGATGGACGGAGTGGAAACAATGAAACGCATCAGGCAGACAGAGGGCGGAGACAAAGCAGTGATCGTCGCGATGTCTGCGAATGAGGGGGATAATGCCGATGAGTTTTTTTTGGAGGCAGGCTTTGACGGATTTATAGAAAAGCCGATTGACAGGGAACGGGTTTTGTTTTTCCTGGAAGATTAGATCTTGAAGATTATATGTAGATAAAAGGGAAAGAGATTCAACTATTTTGAAAGAGAAGCAATCATGAAAAAAAGAAAGTTTCAATTGAAACCATCACAGATAATACCACTTGGATTTTTAGGTCTGATATTAGCGGGAACTGTTTTGCTGATGCTTCCGATTTCGACGGCTTCGGGGGAGATTCCGGAGTTTTCCACCGCATTGTTTACATCGACGTCGAGCGTGTGCGTGACCGGTAACGTAGTTGTCGATACGTTCAGTTACTGGAGTACGTTTGGACATATCGTCATACTTTTTCTGATCCAGATGGGCGGACTCGGTATCGTGGCAGTTGTATCGCTCGTTATCGTTACAGCCAAACGCCGGAAATCATTGGTCAATATGATGCTGCTCAGAGATTCGTTCAATCTGGACAGCATGCGGGGAGTTGCCCCGTTTATCAGCAGGGTGTTCAAGGGAACCATAGTGGTTGAGGCGTTGGGAGCGTTCGGATACTTTTTCGCGTTTATCCCCCAGTTCGGAGTTGTGCGGGGAGTATGGATTTCTTTTTTTACATCCGTATCCGCATTCTGTAACGCAGGGATGGATATCATCGGTCCTAACAGTCTGGCGCCGTATTATAACCGCCCGCTGGTACTCATTGTCACGATGTTTCTGATCATCGCAGGAGGAATCGGGTATGTAATATGGTTCGATATCTGGAGTACACACAGGAACTATTTCGTGAAAAAGAGAAAACGCGGATTAGGCATGAACGAGCATACGAAGCTTGTTTTGAGTATGACGGCAATTCTGATTGTCGGAGGCGCGGTGCTGATCTTTTTCCTGGAGAAGAATAATCCTGCAACTATTGGCAAAATGACGCTTTGGGAGAAAATGCTAAATTCGACATTTCAATCAGTTACCTATCGTACAGCTGGTTTTGTGACGGTTCCTCAGGAGGCGCTGCTGGAACCTACAACCGTGATCGGTGATATACTGATGTTCATAGGCGGATCACCGGTCGGAACTGCCGGCGGTGTCAAAACGGTGACAATTTATGTTCTGTTTGTTAACGTTGACTCGTGTATGCGGGGAAATTACGAGCCGATGGCATTCAAACGACGGATTACCGATGATATGATACGAAAGGCAACCGCTATCGTGGTTTTCCATTTTCTGCTGGCAATTTTATTTACTTTCACGCTGATGATATATGAGGGTATCCCGTTTATTGACTCGGTGTATGAGGTCATGAGCGGACTGAATACTGTCGGGGTTTCCAGGGGAATAACTGCCGATTTAAATATTGAGGGACGGATAATAATGATTGCCGCCATGTATTTAGGAAGGATAGGACCTGTTTCCATAGCCCTGTTTTTCCCCGGTGGACCTGATGGGCGTGTCAGGAGTTCAAAGGGCAAATTTATAATCGGATAGAATAGAGGGGGTAATACAGATGACAGAAAAAAACTACGCGGTTCTCGGACTCGGTAGATTCGGGATGAAGGTAGCCGATACCATAGCTGCGACCGGTGCCGCGATTTTAGTTGCAGACTCTGACCAGGAATTGATTGACGAGGTCGGGAGCCGGTTTACGTCGGCGGTTTCGCTGGATATGACAAATGCCGATGCATTAGAGGATATCGGGTTAGAACATATCGATGTATTGATCATTGATCAGGCGGGACATTTGCAGAGCAGTGTTATGTGTACCATGGTCGCATCAGATACGGGAGTAGGCAGGATAATCGCTACTGCAGTGGACAACCGTTCGGGAGAGATACTGAAAAAACTCGGCGCTGACGAGATTATCATACCTGAGGAGGAGTCCGCCCTGCGATTGGCTAAATCGCTGATCTCCGAGGATTTTTTGGAGTTTACGGATTTGGGCGAGGGTCTCTGTATCGTCAAGATTCATGTCAGCAGTGAGTGGAGCGGCAAATCGATCCGCAAATTAGCTCTGCGTGAGAAACATAATATCAACGTAATAGCTGTTCCGGGAGAGGACGGCGGCCTGACAACAGAGTTTTCTCCCGACAGAGTTCTGAATAACGGCGAGATAGTAATACTTGCAATGCAAAAAGAAGAGCTGTATCAGTTTGTTTGAGATACGGCTTTTTTAACACGGAACAGTAATATGCAGCATATAAATTCTACAAAACAAAAAGGAGGTAGCTTATGGCATTAGACTACGCAAAATGCGCCAGGGAGATCTTCGAAGGCGTCGGAGGTCGGGAAAACCTGGTCAGCGCAGCCCACTGCGCGACACGGTTGCGACTCGTAACTGTTGACAACTCCAAATTTGACATGAAAAAACTCGAGGACATCGAGGGTGTCAAGGGAGTGTTCAGCAACAACGGTCAGTTGCAGCTGATCATCGGAACAGGAACCGTAAACAAAGTGTATGACGAGTTTTTGGCTGTCAGTGGAATGACTGCGGCAACCAAGGAAGATGTCAAGGCGGCGGCAGCAGCGCAACAGCCGTTGATCAAACGGATGGTGAAATCGCTGGGAGACGTGTTTGTGCCGATACTTCCGGCCATCGTTGCCTCCGGTCTGTTAATGGGTATTGTCGAGGCACTCGGCAAGATCGAATCCCTGCATTTCTCAGAGACTGCATGGTACGGATTCCTCGACATGATCGCCAATACGGCATTTACGTTTTTGCCGGTTATCGTTGCCGTCAGCGCCGCGAGGGTGTTCGGAGGAAACATATTCCTCGGCGGTGTTATAGGAATGGTTATGATACACCCGTCACTGTTAAATGCGTGGAACGTCGGATCGGCGGATTCCATTCCGACATGGAACCTGTTCGGTAATATCCAGATCGGTGATTACACATTGGGCTCGGTACAGCAGGTCGGTTATCAGGGGCACGTCATACCTGTAATCATATCGGTCTGGCTGATGTGCAAGATAGAAAAATGGCTGCATAAACATGTGCCCGAGGTCATAGATCTGTTCGTAACACCATTGACAACAGTGTTTGTCACAGCGTTAGCGACATTCGTTGTAATCGGACCTATATTCTCACTTGCTGAGAGTTACGTGCTGAAGGGCGCAGAGTGGCTGGTACAGAACCCATTCGGGGCGCTGGTCATGGGGGCGGTGTACCCGCTGACAGTTGTCATGGGTCTGCATCACATGTACAATGTGATAGAGGCCGGGATGCTGTCGTCAGTCGGGCTCAACACTTGGATGCCGATCGCTTCCTCTGCAAACTTCGCCCAGTTTGGTTCCTGCCTTGCTGTAGGTATCAAAACTAAAAAAGCAAAGACTCGTTCCGTTGCCGTTCCTTCATCTCTGTCGGCGGCGCTCGGAATCACGGAGCCTGCTATATTCGGTATCAACTTCCGATTTATGAAACCGTTCATATGCGCCATGATAGGAGGCGCGTGCGGAGCCATATTCGGAGCAGTGACCAAGATCGGAGCGACGGCCTACGGCGTTACCGGTATTCCCGGATTTCTCACGATCAACAATTTAGCGGTTTACGCGATCATGCTGGCGATATCGGGAGGGGTCGCCTTTATCCTGACCTGGATTGTCTGGAAAGAGGAACCTGATGAGCTGACACCCGAGCAGGCGGCGGCGTTGGCCGGAGAAGGTGATGCCGGCGGTACGGCTGCTGTAGGTGCTGCGGGGGTAAAGAAAATCGAAACTAAGGAAAATATAATATATGCGCCATTAAAGGGAAATGTAATACCATATGATCAGATTCCGGATCCTACATTTGCATCCGGTGTTCTCGGAAAAGGAGTCGGTATTGAGCCGGCGCTCGGAGAGGTAGTCGCGCCGTTTGACGGTACGGTTTCCTCCGTAACGGATACGAAACACGCTATTGGCATTTCGGGTCCGCGTGACATGGAACTGCTGATACATGTAGGTGTTGATACAGTAAATATGAACGGAGACGGATTTGACATGACAGTCGGCGAGGGTGATGCCGTTACGACAGGACAAAAACTAATAACATTTGACATTGACAAGATAAAAACTGCGGGATATTCGCCAACCACTGCGGTGCTGTTGACTAACAGTGACGATTATGAGAATTTCAAGATCACAAAAACAGGCGCTTCGGAGGAATTGGATCCTGTGATCGAGATTTAGGGATGCGCTGATTAATTCAGAGTTTTTCCGAGAAAAAGTAACCGACGGGCATAGCAAAAGACAAGGAGAGATGATATGGCACTGACCTTAGATGAAATGTCATCAAAAATGACAGGTGAAACCAAAGTATTTGACAAACGAATGGCTTCACGTATCGATGAATTAAAATGGCTCTATATTGAACTGTATCATAATGACTGGATGTTTGCAGAGCTCGTCGGACAGATGGGTATGTTTTACGGTGACCGCGACGGGGATTTGAAAAAGTCCGACCGGTACCGGGAACAGCATCCCGACTGGTATGAAAAAAATGATAAATTAGGTTACATGATGTACATTGACAAATTTGCCGGTAATCTCCACGGGGTAAGGAAAAAACTTCCTTACCTCGAGGATGCCGGAGTCAATGTTATCCATCTCATGCCTTTTTTAGACACCGTAAAGGGTGAGTCTGACGGAGGCTATGCGGTGAAGGATTTCCGCAAGGTTCGACCGGAGCTGGGTACCATGGAGGATCTGAAGGAGCTGGCGGAGTCCTGTCATAAAAAGGATATGTGCCTGTGCGCTGATTTTGTCATGAACCACACGTCTGATCAGCATGAGTGGGCGCAGAAGGCAAAATCGGGTGACGGGGAGTACATGAGCAGGTACTTTTTCTATGACAACGATGAGATACCGAGACAGTTTGATGAAACGGTGCCGCAGGTGTTCCCGGTAACTGCGCCGGGGAATTTTACATGGATAGATGAGGTCGGACATTTCGTAATGACGAGTTTCCATCCCTACCAGTGGGATCTGAATTACAGGAATCCGCGCGTGTTCAACGAGATGGTCTATAACTTTTTATACCTTGCGAATCACGGCATAGATATCATCAGGATTGACGCCGTGCCGTATATTTGGAAGGAGTTGGGAACAAACTGCCGCAATCTGCCGCAGGTGCATACCATAGTCCGTATGATGCGGCTGATCACGGAGATTGTGTGTCCGGGCGTTCTGTTGTTAGGCGAGGTTGTCATGGCTCCGGAGAGGGTTGTTCCGTATTTCGGGACCGTGGACAGACCGGAGTGCCATATGCTGTACAATGTAACAACCATGGCGACTATCTGGCATACAGTGGCTACTCGTGACGCGAGACTCCTGCGTTCGCAGCTTGATACTGTTGCAGCTCTGCCGAAAGAATACATTTTCCTGAATTATCTGCGTTGCCACGATGACATCGGATGGGGACTTGATTATGGATTTTTGGCGCCGCAGGGCATAGGCGAGGTCAGCCACAAACGTTATCTGAATGACTTTTTCATGGGAAAAGCAGGGTACAGTAACAGCCGCGGCGAGACGTATAATGACGATCCGGCAACAGGTGATGCCAGGCTGTGCGGTACAACTGCTTCGCTTTGCGGTATAGAGAAGGCGGGATTTGAGGGAGATGACGAGGCAATGGCCCGCGCAATCGACCTCGATGTAATGCTGCACGCCTATATGCTCATGCAGTCGGGGATTCCGGTTTTGTACAGCGGTGATGAGATCGGTCAGGTCAATGATTATTCATACAAGGAAGATCCGGAGACCGCGGAGGATTCCCGTTATCTGCATCGTGGAAAGTTCCGCTGGAATCTTGAAAAACACAGACGTTCAACCAAAAGTGTTGAGGGGCGCCTGTTCCGCAGGATTCGCGCTCTTGAAAAAATCCGCGCCGGGCATCCTGCATTTTTGGCATCCGCGGATGTGTGGACGATCAATACATATGATGACAGTGTGTTGGGAGTGGGACGATTTGCTGACGGGGAAAAAGTCTACGGGCTGTTCAATTTCAGTGAAAATGAGAAGACCATCTGGCCGGCGGAGGAGGGTGCGTTCCGTGATTTGCTGACGGGTGATCTGACTCCGTTGAAGGAGATGAAACTGCAGGGTTATGAATTCCATTTGTTGAAGGAGGAGTGATTTGTCAGGATTAGTGTTGTAAATACAGAAAAAACACTTTGTCTCTGATAACGTCATGGAAGTATATATTAAAAAAACTTGCGATTATGTTAAAAATGTGTTATAATCAAGAAGATGTTCGGTAGTGATGATATAAAAAAAGGAGTCCTGCCTATGATATACACCGTAACATTCAATCCTTCGCTTGACTATATAGTCAATGTTGACAATTTAGTTCTCGGTCGTGTAAATCGCACGACTTCGGAAATTATCTACCCCGGAGGAAAAGGGGTCAATGTTTCGATTGTTCTGAAAAATCTCGGATTTGAAAATACAGCATTAGGTTTTCTCGCCGGATTTACCGGGGAGGAGATTCGCGCGCGCATGGAGCGGATGGGAATTCGCGCCGACTTTATCATGGTTCCGGAGGGGATGAGCAGGATCAATATGAAGATCAGATCCAACGAGGAGAGCGAGATCAACGGAATGGGACCGGCAATCCGTGACGAGGACATTGATCAGTTATATAAAAAGTTAGATGCCTTGACGGGTGATGATATTCTGGTGTTAGCGGGGTCAATACCGACTGTTATGCCGGAAACCATGTATTCTGACATCATGAAAAGGCTTGATGGCAGAGGAGTCAGGATCGCTGTTGACGCGACGAGGGATCTCCTCATGAATGTGATGCCCTACCATCCGTTTGTCATTAAACCGAACAACCATGAGTTAGGAGAGATATTTGATGTGGAATTGAAAACCCGGTCTGACGTCATTCCGTATGCAAAAAAACTGCAGGAACGTGGCGCCCGCAATGTAATCGTTTCCATGGCCGGAGAGGGAGCCGTGATGGTTGATGAGGATGGAGGAGTGCATGAGTCGGCGGCGCCGCAGGGCAAGGTAGTCAATTCGGTAGGCGCAGGTGATTCGATGGTTGCCGGATTTATCGCCGGATACCTGACCTCCGGAGACTATGAACAGGCATTTCGCATGGGTGTGTGTACAGGCAGTGCGAGCGCTTTTTCTGAGGAACTGGCAACGAAGGAGGATGTAGAGAAATTAATTAAGGCAACTTATTAACATAGAATTATTAACATCAGGTAATTAACATCAAAAAACTAACATCAAAGAATTAACATCGACAAACAAACATTGAAAAAGAAAGGAGGGAAGTATCATGAGAATTACCGATCTTCTTGACAAGCGCAGCATCAAATTGGGCGGAGCGGCATCTGACAAGAATGACGTCATTGCCCAAATGGTTGATCTGATGAATGCCGGTGGCAAAATTGCGGATGTCGAAACCTACAAAAAGGGAGTTTTTGCTCGTGAGGAGGAGAGTACGACCGGTATCGGCGAGGGCATTGCAATCCCGCATTGTAAATCCGATTCTGTCAAACAGCCGGGACTCGCGGCAATGACACTTCCGGACGGCGTTGATTACGATTCGTTGGATGGCGCGCCGGTTAATCTGATCTTTCTGATCGCGGCACCGGACACGGAGGACAATGTGCATCTCGACGTCCTCAGCAAACTCTCCACGTTACTGATGGATGAGGAATTCACTGACAGTTTGAAAAACGCAAAATCGGTTGATGAATTTCTCGGGATCATTGATCAGGCGGAGAGCTCCAAGGAGCGGACGGAGGGAATTGTCGGAAATGCAGAGGGCAAACTGATCATCGCCGTTACTGCGTGCCCGACAGGAATAGCCCACACCTACATGGCGGCTGAGGCAATAGAAAAAGCGGCCAAGGATCGTGGCCTCGCGGTAAAGGTTGAAACCAGAGGCTCGGGCGGGGCGAAAAATGTTTTGACGGAGGATGAGATCAAAAAGGCAGACGGAATCATCGTGGCAGCGGATACGAAAGTTCCGATGGATCGTTTTTCCGGCAAGAGAGTTGTAATTACCAAGGTCGCAAACGGAATCAACAAAGCCGACAGTTTGATTGACGAGGCATTGTCCGGCAGCGCTCCCGTGTATTCGGGCGGTGGTTCGGCCGAGAGTTCCGCATCAACCGGCAGCAGTGGAGGAGGAGTAGGCTCCGCAGCCTATAAACATCTGATGAGCGGTGTGTCGCACATGCTGCCGTTCGTCATTGGGGGCGGTATCCTGATCGCGCTCGCTTTCCTCGTTGACACCATCTGCGGTTACGGTGAAACGGCAGGCGGTAATTTCGGTGTCATGACGCCGTTGTCAGCTTTCCTGAAATATGTCGGCGGATTAGCGATGGGACTGATGGTTCCGGTGCTCTCCGGATACATTGCGTATTCGATAGCCGATCGTCCGGGACTTGCGGTAGGATTTGCAGGCGGCTTGCTGGCCTCCAGCGGAAATGCCCTGTTGGCAGGTTTTCCGTTTGCTGAGGAGAACCTCTCAGGTTTCAGCAAATTTATCGCTGATTTCGGTTTCCAGGCTCCCGACGGAGGTAATACGGTGTCAGGATTTCTCGGAGGCATACTCGCCGGTTTCCTCGCAGGCGCGATAGTGCTCGGTTTGAAAAAGCTGTGCGCCGGATTGCCACCTGCTCTGGATGGAATCAAGCCTACACTGATTTATCCGCTCGTCGGAATCTTTTTAATGGGTGTACTGATGTGCTTCATTTTCAACCCGCTGATCGGACTCGCGAATACCGGACTCAGTAACATGCTTTCCGCGATTTCCGATGCCGGATTGACGGCGGTGCTGGGACTTCTGCTCGGCGCGATGATGGCTATCGACATGGGCGGCCCGATCAACAAGGCAGCATATGTTTTCGGAACCGGCATGCTCGCTCAGGCAGCGGATATGGTTGCGCAGGGCGCGGCGCAGTCGGATCCAAAGGTTCAGGCATGCTACATAGCAATGGCAGCCATCATGGTCGGAGGCATGGTGCCGCCGGTCGGAATAGCGCTCGCGTGCTGGATTTTCCCGAAAAAGTTTTCGAAAAACGAACGCGGCTCGGCACCGTCCAATATCGTCATGGGCTGCTCGTTCATCACTGAGGGCGCGATACCGTTCGCTGCATCCGATCCGTTGCATGTTATTCCATGTACGATGGTGGGCGCAGGTGTGGCAGGATTGCTGTCGGCGCTGTTCGGATGTACCCTGATGGCGCCTCACGGAGGTGTGTTCGTGTTTGCGACCGTCGGGCAACCGTTGCTCTATATTGTGGCGTGGATAGCAGGCTCGATCGTCACGGCGATAATGCTGGGACTGTTACGTAAAAAGGCAGAACAATAAAACATAATAAGATAAAATAATAATTACACAAAAGAATTAAAAAAATTTAAAAATAGGAGGTAATTCAAAATGAAAGAATTCAGTTATGTAATCACAGACGCTCAGGGGATTCATGCTCGCCCGGCAGGACTTTTTGTAAAGGAGGCAGCTACCTGCGAGTGCAATGTTACCATCACCAAGGACGGCAAGGAGGTTGACGCCAAGAGAATTCTCGGAGTGATGGGACTCGGCGCAAAACAGGGACATGAGATCATTCTGAAATGCGACGGACCGGATGAGGACGAAGCTATCGAAAAACTCAGCAAGTTTTTGCAGGAGAACATGTAAAACAGAGTTACCCTTCACGACCGGATAGCGTTTGTATCAGTCGGATGGGAGTTTACTCGTGAGTAACGGAAAGGAGGGAGATATGACAGAGCTAACCGGAAAAAGCGTTTTCAGTGGCGTTGCCATCGGACCGATAGCCGTTTTTGTCAAGGCTGACACGCAGGTAAGGCGTGAGTCTATCGAGGATACGGAGGCGGAGATAGCGCGCTATCATGAGGCGACAGAAAAAGCCAAGGACCAGCTTCAACAGCTCTATGAAAAAGCATTGAAGGAGGTTGGTGAGGAAAGCGCATTTTTGTTCCAGTCACATCAGATGATGCTTGATGATCTTGACTATGTTGAGAGCGTGGAAAACATCATCAACACACAGAAAACCAACGCGGAGTATGCAGTTGCTACAACCGGCGACAATATGGCAGAGATATTTGCCATGATGGATGATGCGTATATGAAGGAACGCGCCGCCGATGTCAAGGATGTTACCAACAGAGTTGTCGGGATTCTGTCCGGCGCCGGGAGCACGGGCATGAATGCCACCGAACCTTCCATACTGCTGGCGGATGATCTCGCCCCCAGCGAGACCGTGCAGTTAGATAAAAGTCTTGTACTCTCATTTGTGACGCGGTACGGTTCTACCAATTCGCACACTGCGATCCTCGCCCGCACAATGAACATACCGGCTCTGATCGGAATCGATTATCCCGAGGATGTCGAGGGCAAGATGGCAATTGTAGACGGCGCTATGGGCAAAATAATCATTGATCCGGATGAGGCGACTCTCGCCGAGTATCGTAAAAAGAAAGAAGAGGAGGATCAGAAAAAAGCACTCCTCGAACAACTGAAGGGCAAGGAGAATGTCACAAAGGACGGCCGCAAGATCAATATCTATGCCAACATCGGCGGTGTGAAGGACGTTGCGAGCGTCCTTGAAAATGACGCCGGAGGAATAGGACTGTTCCGCAGCGAGTTCCTCTACCTCGAGTCAAATGATTATCCGACAGAGGAAGAGCAGTTTATTGCTTATAAAAAAGTAGCTGAAATGATGGCCGGCAAAAAGGTCATCATCCGTACACTGGATATCGGAGCGGACAAACAGGTTGACTATTTCAAACTAGACAAAGAGGATAATCCCGCTCTCGGCTATCGTGCAATACGCATCTGCCTGACCAGGGAGGAGGTTTTCAAAACACAACTGCGCGCAATCTATCGCGCCAGCCATTTCGGAACGATCTCAATCATGTTCCCGATGATCATTTCGGTTGATGAGGTTAAAAAGTGCAAAAACATGGCCGAACTCGTACAGAAGGAGCTTGATGTAGAGGGAATCCAATATGGTGATGTTGAACTCGGCATAATGATAGAGACACCTGCAGCGGTCATGATCTCCGATGAGCTGGCGAAGGAGGTTGATTTCTTCAGCGTAGGCACAAACGATCTGACACAGTACACGCTTGCGATTGACAGGCAGAATCCGAAGCTTGACGATTTCTATGACTCCCACCATCCGGCAATACTGCGGATGCTGAAAATGATAGTCGACAATGCGCACGCCGGCGGAGCATGGGCAGGAATATGCGGAGAGCTCGGCGCCGACACCACGCTCACTGAGGAATTTCTGAGGATGGGATTTGACGAGCTGTCAGTTTCACCGTCGATGATACTTCGAGTGAGAGAGGCTGTGAGGAACACGGATTTAAGCTGATAGTTTGATATTTGCCTGCTGCTGTTACCGGTAGCAGGCACTTTTTTCAGAAAAATGTATATCAAGGGTTAACGTTTCTCACGTGCCTGCCGATATACATAACGAGATGCGCGAGTAGCATCAAAAAATAGAAGCAAAGGAGGGCTGACTATGACACAGATCAACGGATTCGGCGCATATCAGAACACCATGATGAACTCGCTGAACCAGAAACAGAAGGCTGATGCGGATAAAACCACAAAAAAAGCCGAAGAGCAGGAGCGTATACGCGCTGCGAAACGGAATGAACGTGCGGAAAAATCCGACAAGGCCGGAAAAACACAGGACACGGAGGTCCAGTTGAGCGACAGGGCAAAAGCGCTGTTGGAGGAATTAAAATCCAAATACGGCAACATGGACTTTTTCGTGGCTGACTACTCAACAGAGGAAGAGGCACAGAGTTACCTCTCACGCGGAACCAAGGAGTTTTCCGTTCTGATCGATCCTGCAACACTCGAGGCGATGGCGGCTGACGAAGAGACCAAAAACAAGTACACCGGCATGATCGATGAGGCAACCTCCAGGCTCGCTGAAATGAAGGACAAGCTTGCTGAGGACGACGGCACTGAGGTTAAACGCATCGGAATCACCATCAACGATGACGGAACGATGTCGATGTTTGCCGAATTGGAACAGATATCGGAGAGGCGTCGCGAGGCAATTGCCAGGGAACGTGAGGCACGCAAGGCTGAGGCCGAGGCAGCGGAGAAACAGGCGGAGAAGAAGGCTGATCAGAAACAGGATGAGATCCGCGACATGACTCCCGAGGAGGCGCGCGAGGCACATGCAGCCATGCATGACAAGGTTCGTGAGTTCGTGGAGAATCAGGAAAAAGCGAATGTCGGCGGAATCCCACAGGCATCCGGAAAGCATCCGGCTGTAAACCTGTTTGAGGGATTCATCCCGCGTGATGAAAAGGTCAAGAGAACCATCGTATCTGCTGATAATGTAGAAGATCTCCTCTCGAAAATCCAGAATGTCAATTGGGACGAGATCGAAGCAACAGAAAACAAGCCACCGGTCGGCGGCAAGTTCAATTTCTCAGTATAGTCTTTGGTACACCTTTATACCGGTACCCTTTTTGAAGGTGTAGGATTTTACGTGACTGCGTTTGGGAAGATGCATCCCGAGCGCAGTTGCTTTTTTATATATCTCATCGTATGTAAGCGTATTTTCGTTAATCTTTTTCCTGAGGCATTTGTTCTCGTACTCGAGTGTTTCAACCTCCGATTTCAGGGAGTATACATGTTTATCAAGCATTGTGTGGGTGCTGTGGTAATCCACCACGGAGAGAGACGAGCCCAGAGTCAGGAGGGCTGCCAATAAAGTCGCGACTGCGACCTTCCTGAATTGTTTTTTCTCATGTTCCTTCGCGACGTCGATAACGCGGAGTTTGCGTCCGGTATCGACGATCCTCACGGCAGTATTGCCGATCACATAGTCAGTAACCGCTCTCAAAACTATCCTCTTTTTCTGTTTTTATTTTTCCCTTTTTCTACCCTGCCCGGCAGCTGTCTTTCCGGAATGGGCGACCGATTCCAGCCTGTCGGTCGCGTCCACGATCAACATCGTGATAGCGCCGGAACGGCTGGTGTAATGCTCATCGGCAAATCGATCCACGCGACGAACCACCTCGTCCTCCAGCGTGATGTTGATTCTCTTTTTCATCAACGACCTCCGGAATCGTCAAAAGTAACCAAAACTACGTAAATAAGCATGTTGCGGGCGGGCAACATGTGTAAAAAACCATAAAACGTGTGTATAAATAATACATAAAAACCACACAAGATAGATACATTATACATTAAAAGTGTGTATATGTCAAGAAAAAGTTTCCTTGCGACATCATAAAAAATGTGGTAGAATAAACAAATGAAGTATCTGATTCTGAGAATATGAATATTGCGTATGATGAATACAGTCATAAACGAAAGGAGCGGCAGTAATGATGAGAAAAAGGAGAGCGGCGGGAGTGGCGTTTTGCCTGGTAACGGCTCTTGCGTTCGGAACCGTGTCTGTGGGGATATGTGATGTCAGCGCGAAATCATCTCCGCCTGAGCTGTCAAAATCCGGGAAAACCCTGAAGGTCCGCCAGAACTTTTTACTGCAGGTAAAAAAGAAAGGCGCGAAAGAGATAAAAAAGACCAAGTGGAGTGTTAACGATGATGGGGCAAATTTTGTCGCGCTCACGGACAAGAAAAAGACATCCGTCCGGGTTCTCGCCCTCAATGATCCGGGCACGGCAAAGATCAAAGCCAAGGTAAAATATACGATCGTCAAATCAGGCAAGACAGTGACGGAGACAAAAACGCTGAAATGCAAGGTGACGGTCAAGGAAAGTGAAGCCACGAGCGCGCCTGCGACGATGGAGCCGTTCCCAACGGTTGCTCCTACCATCGCGCCGTCCCAGACTCCTGCGGCGACGGCAGTCCCGGGTTCGCAGTACGGAACAATGAACTATAACGCGACTGACAGCACGTTTGAGATAACATTCGCCTCGTCGCAGCAGAACGCGAACAATCCGGATTCCACTGAGGCTTCGGGAAACCGCGTCTGGACAACGAATGTGTCGAAGATTGTCAGGATCAACTGGCAGGGCTCTAACACATATTATCTGACACTGACCAAGGCAACCCTTGATCCCAGTGGCATCAGGCTGACAGTATATGCCGATCCCGGGTCTATCCGGCTGGGTGCGTATTTTGACGCGGCTTTGACCGGGTTCTACGGGGCGGGAGAAACCCCGAATGCGTCGAGTGCCAAGGCGGTATCGATGTCGTCACCGGTCAGTTCGCTGCAGGCGGTCGTTGATACGCACCTGACACAGCCGATGATCGGAACAAATAAAACGGTTTGCCTGTCGGTTACATTTAACCAGCCAATGAAATCATCGTATGCATATGACCGGAGTGCCTCACAGACAGGAACTCTCGAGCTCGGTGGATGGCAGGCAAGTGCCAACCAGATTGCCAAGGTTTATGAGGTCAATAACGGCAATGTCAGTACGCAGGCGAATACGGTTGCGGGCGCGACTGCATATAAACCGAAGGATGACACCGGCATCGAGCGTGTTGTCATAGATCTCGGAACGTCCGTGTCATCCGGAACCAGGGAGTACAAGGTGGTTCTGTATGGTTTTTCTCCGGACAAGGCAGGCGGGATTTCAGTGGCGGAGTTATCTGCACGGATTAAATTCACGCCGGAAAACCTGAATGTGACCGGCGGTTCGTATGAGACACTCAAAGCTACAACGACTACTAACGGCGAGGCAACGGACGTCATTATCCGTCTCAATGTCGCGAATGCAAAGGGCAACGGGACACTTATGAAAAAGAGTGACGCCAGGGAACAGGGGTGGCCGTCCGATCATGTTACAGTCAAGGATGCAAATAACAACAACCTGACAGTAACGTATCTCAAATCAACCATAAACACCAACCAGATCGAGATAGGTGTTTTGGGAGGACGAACCTCCACGCAATTTACCGTACAGTTTCTGTCGTTGTTCCCGTATTCGTTCCTGAGTCTGACATCAAGCCAGTTAGTCAGCGTGGACACTGTGGTGACGGTCACTGCGAACGGGGCATCGTCATCGGGCGGTGGCACGTCATATACTGACACTGCGACATATGATGCGGTAAACTCATTGTTTTTGATCACATTCCCGGCGGCTTATTTTAATATACTTGATCCTGATACCGGTACCAAGGGTTCTGAATGCAAGTGGGAATCGGGAAAAGCGCCGAGTATGTTCTCTTTTTACAAATCCGACTCCTCGGGCGCATACAGCCACAGCGCGAGGCTGGCATTTGCGTCCGATGAGGTTACCCTGTCGGCTGACGGAAAATCAGTCAAGATCCACGTTGATCCGGCAAATCTGACGAACGGAACACGCTATGCCATCGTTCCGGTTGGCTTTGTCGATGCAACGACGATGTATCCTATTGACGCAAAGGCATATTACGCAACAGTGGGAGGCGGTTCGTCTGCGATAAAAATTAATTCCATTACATCGAGAAAGGACTCGGGAACCGCACAGCAAACCATATTTAAAGTAGATTTAAGCGCCGAATTTACTGTGGCAACGGCATATGACAACACTCCGACGGATGGCTCCTACAAGGGTGTGTGGACGACGAATGCGGGGAATGTGGTAAATCTGTATCGTGTGGATAACACGGTCATGACCGCGATTTCCGTGGGCGAGGCTGTTGTTCTAAAAACAGGAAACACCATTGAGATCAAAACGAGCGGTACGATCTCGTCCGGCACATATATGATCATGCTCAAGGGAATACGGCCTGCAGGAACCACGGTTGACACGACATTGACGGGCAACTGCACGGTCAGTTAAGGACTGACATATACGGCGAATCTGCTTTTTACTGAAACCGAGGGAAACCGTGGGAAAAATACGGTTGAAAAAGTAGCCGAAATGACCAACTTTTTCCTTTACTTTTTATTCCTAAAGTGTTAGAATAGTCATTAAGTGACGACTAATCATAATTTTAAGGAGGTATTGTTAAAAAATGGCAAGACAGAAACAATCTATGGATGGTAACACCGCCGCCGCTCACGTAGCCTACGCCTACACCGAGGTAGCGGGGATCTACCCGATCACGCCGTCCAGTCCTATGGCCGATACCGTTGACATGTGGTCGGCAGCAGGACAGAAAAACATTTTCGGAAGCACGGTGAAGGTCATTGAGATGCAGTCAGAGGCAGGTGCTGCCGGTACGGTTCACGGATCACTCGCGACCGGTGCTCTGACCACTACATTTACGGCATCACAGGGACTTCTTCTCATGATTCCGAACATGTACAAGATCGCAGCAGAGATGCTGCCGTGCGTATTTGATGTATCGGCGCGTACCGTATCAACTCACGCACTGAACATTTTCGGTGATCATTCCGACGTGTATGCGTGCCGCCAGACCGGTTTCGCAATGCTCGCTGAGACGAACCCACAGGAGGTTATGGATCTCAGTCCGGTTGCTCATCTGGCAGCCCTCGAGGGCAAGGTTCCGTTCCTTAATTTCTTTGATGGATTCCGTACCTCACACGAGATCCAGAAGATCGAAAAGTGGGATTATGAAGATCTCAAGGAGATGTGCCCGATGGATGCCGTTGAGGAGTTCCGCAGACACGCGCTGAATCCTGAGCATCCTGCAGCACGCGGTTCACATGAGAACGGTGATATATTCTTCCAACATCGCGAGGCATGCAACAAGGCATATGATGCACTGCCGGCTGTTGTTGAGAAATACATGAAGAAGATCAACGAGAAGCTCGGCACAAATTATGATCTGTTCAACTACTACGGAGCAGAGGACGCTGATCGCGTGATCATCGCTATGGGCTCCATCTGTGATGTGGCTGAGGAGGTTATCGACTACCTGACCGCACAGGGTGAGAAGGTCGGACTCATCAAGGTTCGCCTGTATCGTCCGTGGTCACCCGAGG
>JAGABX010000085.1 GCA_017614395.1 Eubacterium sp. | reverse complement strand
TAGTGGTTCATGAACTGTGTCACCGGATTGAGATGAATCACTCGGCTCGGTTTTACAAGCATGTTCACCGGGTATATCCGGATTATGACAAATGGAATGGATGGCTTAAGAAACATGGACGGGAACTCCAGATGCGAAATCCGGTGTAACCTGTGTGCAGCCTGGCATTGAGATTGATTATAAGACGGGGAGTCGAAGAGAGCAAAGGAGACAAAGTGAGATTATTTTTGGCACTACGTTTTGATGATGATACGGTAGATGAGTTGATCCGATTGCAGAAAACAATGGGAGACGCAGGCATAGAAGGTCATTTTGTCCCGCAGGAAAACCTGCATATGACTCTATTGTTTATCGGTGAATACAAGAATACTGATGATATATTGGATCTGATGGAGGAGATTCGGTTTAAGCCGTTCCATGTGCAGATGAATCATATCGAAAAGTACCGTGATCTGTATACGGTGGTGTTCTCTGTTAACAACGAGTTGGACGCGTATGTACGTCGGCTGAGAAGAACGTTGGGAGATGGTGGGGTTCCGTTTGATCGTAAAAAGTTCTATCCGCATGTGACGATGGTCAGAAAAGCATCGTGTAAAACCGACCATCCGATTCTTCCGGACAGGATTCCGGATGTGGATATTGAGGTGTCACGCGTGTCGCTGATGCGATCGGAGCAGGGGAAGAACGGGATGATTTATACGGAAGTTGGAGGCACAGATGTTAGGTAATGTGACAGGGAGCCGGGATAGTCTGTCGGATGCTGACACATTGTATCAATTAAGTAGATTTCTTGGAAAGCGAGGGAAATACGATGACTTTTGAAACTGACATTTTTTCACAATTCGACAAGAGGTGGGCATTGCTCACGGCAGGTACAATTGATAATTTCAATATGATGACAATCAGTTGGGGAGGCTTGGGGACGTTGTGGAACAAGCCGGTAGCGACAGTGTATGTCAGGACATCCCGGTATACACATGATTTTATGGATGATAATGATTGCTTCACTATAAGTTTCTATCCGGATCAGTATAAAAAGATGCTTGGAGCCATGGGATCAAAATCCGGAAGGGATATGGACAAAATGGCTGATTCCGGAATTACCGCAATGGAGGTTTCCGGCTCGGTATCCTTTGAAGAGGCGGAAGTAACGATTGTTTGCAGAAAACTGTTTAGGCAGGAGCTGTCTGTAGAAAATATGCCATCTGATCTGGCGGAAAGCTTCTATTCCGGGGATGCGCCGCACGATATGTACATCGGCGAAGTGGTTGATATATTAAAAGCGTAGGGAGAGGATCTACGATCATGTGAGGGAAATATATTATACGAGGAGGGTATTGAGATGAAAAAAAGGTTACTTGCGATGTTTTTGAGCCTTGTACTGGTGGTTGGTCTGCTGGACGTACTGGGTGTTGATCCGCTCCGGAGCGGATTCGGCGGGACAAAAGCTGCAAAGGCGGACCCTTTTCAAAAAGAAAAAGCTGAAGACCGGAAAGAAATATACTTTCAGTGTAAAAGCCTATGTGGACGGCAAATGGACCAAGATCACAAAGGCGTCCACAAAAACGATCAAGGTAGAATAATTGTTTTTATAATCTCAAGTATAATATGATTGGTGGATTTATATGAGTGTACAATCCGACACCTACCGGGTGATCAGAAGCAAGCGAAAGACGATATCCATCGAAGTGAATAACAGAAACAGCCGTTTCGCAGAGCGGAACGGCTGTTAGTCTTTCTGTATTAGGATTTTCAATCGGCTTCCTGGAGTGATCCGGGAGAGATCAGATACGTTTGATCTTCACGCCCTTCGGAAGACCGGATTTTGTGAGCAGATTTTTGATCCGCTTGAAATCCTTTTTATTTGCCTTGATCTGGATCGTGGCTTTCTTAGCAAGCCTGTTGAAGGCGCCCTTTTCAACCTTGGTGATGCCGGAGGCCTTGATCGTGACTTTCTTCGGCTTCGTCTTGTTCTTCATTAACAGGCCCTTTTTGAGCGTCGTCACGGTGTAGGATCTGCCGTCCGCTTCAACCGAATTTTCGATCGTGATTGTGCCGTTTTTCGCCGTTGTGGTTGCCTCCTTGAGAGCAACGGCATTTTTGCTCTTCACTGCCTTCTTAAGTAACGAATTCAGGGAAGCCTTTTTTACGGACTTACCGGTATCAAGTAGGATAAAGGATGCTTTTTGCGTCGTTTTTCCGGTCTTCACCTCGGTATCAATCGTAACCGTTGCGCCGGTGATGGTACCATTCTCGTCCTTTTTGAGTGTTGTATTCAGTGTTACCTTGGAATAATCTCCCGAAGGCTGTGTAACTGTCTCGACTATCCTGGTCTTTGCTACCTCGCCGGTCTCATCCCAAACGGTTTCAGTCTCGGTCTTTTTGCCGGTTTTTGAGTTTTCCTCCGTAGTCCTTTTAACTGTCTCTGTGACTTTTCCGCTTTCATCCACGGATTGAGTGATTTCTTCGGTGGCCTTGACGGTACCATCTGTTTTTTCGGTATTTTCAGTAATCGTCTTGGCACCGGAGGGCTCTGTTACGACTTCCTTCGACGATATCTCAGTACCATCGGC
>JAGABX010000084.1 GCA_017614395.1 Eubacterium sp. | reverse complement strand
TTCCAGACTGAGAAGGCTCTGAATGAGGTAGGCGACAAGGTTGACCAGTCGGAAAAAGACAAGGTTCAGGCAGAGATCGATAAGGTAAAAGCAATTCTCGAGCGCACAACACCTGAGAATATGTCCGATGCCGACATCGACGAGTTGAAGGCAGCCAAGGAATCCCTGATGACCAGCTCGCAGGCAGTATTCTCAAAAATGTATGAGCAGATGCAGGGACAGGGCGGTGCAGGTCCGGATATGTCAGGTATGGGCGGCATGGGCGGCCAGGCAGGCCCGGCTCCTGATCAGGGTTCAAATTCATCATCGGATGATGGTGTGGTAGACGCAGACTTCAGAGAGGTATAATCATGGCTGATAAACGCGATTATTACGAGGTGCTCGGCGTCGACAAAAATGCCGACGACGCAGCGCTGAAAAAAGCCTATCGTGTGCTCGCCAAAAAATATCACCCGGACACCAATCCCGGGGACAAGGAGGCGGAGGCCAAATTCAAAGAGGCCTCCGAAGCCTATGCTGTCCTCAGCGATCCGGACAAGCGAAGACAGTATGATCAGTTCGGCCATGCAGCCTTTGACGGTGGAGCCGGCGGTGGCGGCTTTAATATGAACATGGATGATATCTTCGGAAGCTTCGGGGATATTTTCGGTGACCTTTTCGGCGGAGGATTCGGCAGATCCAGACGTTCAGCCGATCCAAACGCTCCTCAGCGTGGGGCAAACCTCAGGACTCAGGTACGCATAACATTCGAGGAGGCATGTTTCGGTGCGGAAAAGGAAGTCGAGATACCGTCCAAAATCGAATGTAAAAAGTGTGGCGGAAACGGTTGCAAACCCGGAACTCAGCCGGTAACCTGCGGCCAGTGCGGCGGTTCCGGTCAGGTAGTCCATACCCAGCAGTCACTGTTTGGCATGGTGCAGAATGTCAGTGCATGTCGCGCCTGCTCCGGCACGGGAAAGATCATTCGTGATAAATGTCCTACATGCAAAGGCTCGGGATATGTAACTAAGCATGAGAAACTGCAGGTGACGATTCCTGCAGGCATAGATCATGGACAGAGCGTTCGTCTGCGAGGCAAGGGCGAACCCGGCAAGAACGGGGGAGAACGAGGCGATCTGCTTGTAGAAGTGTATGTTGATCACCATCCTGATTTTGAGAGACACGATATAGATATTTACTCGTTGCATCACATTACATATCCGCGTGCCGCTCTGGGCGGTGAGGTCATCATACCGACAATCGACGGTGAAGTGGCATATACGGTAAAACCGGGAACACAGTCAGGCACCAGGATCAGATTGCGTGGCAAGGGCGTCCCGACACTCCGAAACAAAAATGTACGTGGAAATCATTATGTTGATGTAATCGTTGATGTGCCGACAAATCTGAACAAGGAACAGAAACAACTCCTCGAACAGTTTGAGGCGACGCTTACGAAAAAAAATAAAAAGAAATAACTTGTAGAACTAATCTATCGAACGCCTGTGAATACTCGCACTCAGGGAGCGCTCACGCAAGACATGCAAATACACAATAATATAATCGAACTAACTGATGCATGTCTTGCTGCGCTTAACGAAACTCCCTTCGTGCTGCGTATTCACAGGCGTTCTGCGATTAGTAACTATGCGTATGTACCGGTGTTATGTAATTGGTTATTATTGTTTAGAATTCCTCAGGTGCCCAGTTTGCAGGCTCTTTTTCATATACTTCTTCCTCGGGGGATGCGTCATCAGAAGAGGAGTTATCGGCGGTGAGCAGCGCAGCCATTTCCTCCTCGGAGAGCTCGCGCAAGTTTCCGTCCTCATCGTAGAACTCGTCTCCGGCGAATTCTCCTGATGACTCGTCGAATTCCTCATCGGAGTCTGCTTCGGATGCGACGGGCTTTGCCGTAGTATCAACCGTGTCGGTGAAAATCCTAACGGGTTTTCCTAATTGATATTGGTAGAATTTAATGACATTTCCGCTGACAGGAGTTATGGAGATAGAATTGGTCAGCTCGTAATTTCTTTCATAAGGAAGGTTGTAGTAGAACATGTCATTGTGTCCGACATGGGAATCATAGGTCAAAAGGTTCTTGGAAAACAGTTCCAATGCCGACTGAGCATCCATCTGACATGTTTCTCCTTCCTGAAAAAATAATGTGTACATGAAGAATTTTATGTGTCCACGGCAATGATTTCGTGGAGGATTAATGATGATCGCACCACATATTGTGCACAGATTCCATTATAATACACAATAGGACAGATTTCAAGAGTTTTTTGTTGTTTATCTGTCAGTCACGAACAGCAACTTCGGCGCACCAGTTTGCGATATCTCCGATAGCCTGATTTGAAACCGAATTCGGTGCATCGTAGTCCGCTGCAGACGGTTCGGCGGATCCGGGCCAGAGGTAGTGTCCTAATTCCCTGTACTGATGATAATCTGTGTGGGAACGTCCCGTAAACAGAGTCTGCCAGCGTTCAAACTGAGATAATGGCGTTTCGTAATCACGCTCCCCCTGCAATAACATGAGCGGAAATGTGTCGTGTTTGGTCATAAAATATTTAGCGTCGGACTCGACTTTTACATCCTCGTCAATATAACTCATTTCAGAGTGTTTTGTAGGCTTCGCCCCAATCATTATTGCGCCTGCAATTCTCTGGATCCGTTTGTCGAGAATCGGCTCGAGATACTCCGCGGAGCGTCCCCATGCCAAAACAAACAGGGCGTTTGTATCTACTGACGATTCGTGATATACGGAATCTATCGCCATCCAGGCGTCCTTTATCAGGAATTCCCGAATGCCGGCATTGGAACCGGTAGTATCCGGATATTGGTTCAGTCTTCTGTTATACCGGATTGATGCGATCCCACGCAGAGCAAGTCCGTGCGCAACATCACGCAGGGGCTTGTTTTCCGATTCGCCTATGGAACCATCCATATCGGCGTCGTCAAGGTCGCTTATCAGCAGGACGACAGGAGGCTTGTCATCGCCGACGGAATCACCCATCGGCAGAGTCAATACTCCGTCAAGAACAAACGGTGTACGACCGATCTTTATCTTTTTCTCCTCGTAACGGCTTCCCTTTTCAACGGAGGATGCGAGAGTGGTGTTGTCGAACCATATTCCTGCCAATTTATCATTTTCATCAAAGATATAGCGGATCGTTGCCCCGTCATTCCCCTCATAACGCAGAGTGGCTGTAACAGCGCGGTAGCCGTTTTCCGTGGAGGATATCACACGTTCAACGCCTATGTATTCTCCGAGTGATGAAGTCACGCTCTCAAATGACAAGTTGATATCTTTGATCGTGGTTTGGGATTGTAATTCATCGTTGGCTTCATCCAAAACTCTCGATGTCAGTCCCTGTACGATGTCTTCGCTGAAATCCTTGGCTTTGACCTCGAGTTCGGTTTCGGCAGCGGCTCCTGTGACTGAATCTGAAGCCTCATTTTCGGAGATAGATGCTAAAGCCTCAGATTCTCCCTGGGGAGTCGATGTAGCGGAAACAGGCTCAGCAGAGGAACCGGACACGGCTGTCAATCCCAGCACATCCCTTTCCTCGGTCGTTTGGTCGGTGTTCTCCTGTGTTTCTTTTTCGGAACGGGTTACTATAAAGTATATCGCAAATATCGCCGCAAACAGAACTACGGCAACTAACAGATATCGTTTCATGACAATCCGAATACTTCCTCCACGACTTTTTTCGAGGCCGAGCCGTCCTCCCAACCATTGAATCGCTCATAGAATCCGGTTGCTTTTTCTTTGTATTCCTCCATTACAGAAGGCAGATTCCGGATCGTATCAATGATTTCTTCTGTTGTGAAAACGAGCGGTCCCGGCAACAACTCCTCGAGATCGAAATAGAATCCGCGCAATACGTCCCTGTACTTATCCAGATCATAGCAGAAAAAGAGCATCGGACGCTTCAAATTGGCGTAATCGAAAAATACCGACGAATAATCCGTGATCAAAATATCAGAGATCAGGTACAGCAGCGAAATATCATCAAACGTCGCGCCGTTGAATGCAAAACCGGTGTATCTGTCGAGCTCCAGCGCATCTACGATCAGATAGTGCGTTCTCAGGACAACCACGTATTCATCTCCGAGCGTCTCACGCAATTTGTCCAAATCCAGTTTCAAGGTGAATTTATACTGACCGGTTCCGTACCATTCGTCATCACGCCAGGTAGGAGCATAGAGAATTATCTTTTTCCCGTCGGGGATGCCGAGAGCGGATTTGGTCTCACGGATCTTCTCTTCCATAACGGAGGGTTCTGCATGCATTATGTCGTTTCGCGGGTAACCCGTCTCCAGCATGGTTCCGCCGAATTCAAAGCAACGCCGGAATGTTTCGGATGAAAAAGCATTCTGAGCGATCAGGTAATCCCATTTTTTTGAATTGTCCGTAAAATTCTTTTTGTAAGCGACGATGTCCGTTCCGCCCGCCATGAATACCGCATCCATGTCAGTTCCGAGTTTTTTTAGCGGGGTACCGTGCCATGTCTCAAGAAAAATGCTGTCATCTCGTTTGATAAAATACTTCGGCGGTCTGACATTAAAAACAAAATACTTGCTTTTCCCCAAATAGTAAAAATATCTGAAGGAAAAACGCTTGACCTGTTTAGAAGGATACGGCAGGCGCAGTTTTTTATTATCCGCGCGTACCCAGACGCATTTAAATTGACCGGGGTAGGTTTTGCTCAGGTACTCAAAAATATACTTTGGACTGTCGGAATAATTGCGTCCGAAAAAGCTCTCAAACATAACGGTTTTTTCTTTTATTTTTCCGGTTGCGTAAAATTTGCGATAGAAAAAGCGTTTCGTCTGGGACCGGCTCTTCATTATGCGTACCAGCGTTTGTCTTCTGCTGTGCATGCGTACTTTTTTTGCTATTTTTTCCGCGGGATGATTCATCGAATAGTTCACTATCCGTCGCGAATATCTCTTGGATTTTTTCTTTGCCTCGTCGGAGATGAGGCCGAGAGTTTTCTGCGTTTCCGAGTATACTTCGGGAATGTCAGATTTTTCGCCTCTCAGGAAAAAGGGTGAGATCCGCGTTACATAATACCTGATGAATTTTCCGTCTAAACGCAGTGCGGCATAGGTTCCGCTCAGTTTATCCTTCTCCTTTGCAGTGCGATAGGCACGCATGATTTCGACATGCTTGACAGCATCATCGGTACGTTGAGCAAGCGAGGGCATTTTTACCGGATCGCTGTGCTTTCTCTTCATATACAAAAAGGTTGTGAGTCTGCGAACCCGGTCCGTTTCGCACATTGCCCGGGTAACAAACGGCAGATCGGGAAAACACCTGTAACTCTCATCAAAAAGGATATCGTTTTCAATCAGGTATGAGCGACGGTAGATGATCCCCAGAGCGCTGATCGCTGTCATTGCCGGATCGATAACGATGATTTTTGTAAAGACACCAATCCAGTCATCAGGATCATTTACATCATATTCAGTAAATAAAGACTCCTCGCCCTCGGAATCCTGTTCATCCGGATCTGTTTCCTCAGTAGTGTTCATGGCTGCCTGCTCAGCGAGTATTCGCTCACGATCCGCATAGTATCCGTCGCGTCCGTAGGGAGTGCGGCGACGACGGGCATACACGAGATCGCGGTCATCAGCAGCCTCAAGGAATTCTTCCACAGCAGTTTTTTCGATGAAATCATCACAGTCTAAAAACATGATGAATTCACCCTTGCTGTTTTTTATTCCTTCGTTTCTGGCAGCGGCGACACCTGTGCGCTCGCCGGTTAATTCGATAAATCGGATAGGAAACTCTACAGGTTCCTGTTTTATCATGGCGAGGTCGTCCGTGGCCGCATGGTCCGAAACGAATACAACCTCGAAATCCCGGACAGTCTGTTCGTTAAGGCTCGTAAAGCAATCTCTGATATAAGTCAATTCGTGACTGTATGGGATAATGATGCTGAGTTTCATTTGTTCTGTCTCCTTTTTGTAACACGTAATTTATAAACAGTTTGTTTAGGTGTGAATCGAATCATCGGGATAGATATCCTGTATGATCATATTTCGTGATCAGTCGTCTATAATGTATGGATCGGATTTTGTTTTTCCGCCCTCGTTTTGCGCGATGGCAACAAGTTTCACTCCCGATTCGAGATTCTTCACATTGTCAAATGTATAGTAGTAAATTTTCTTTGTTTCATTGTAATAAACATTAGGTTTGGTGTAGATTTCCTTTTTCACTTTCAGGGTCATCGTCAATTCACGCTTGTGTGAAACAATAACCTCGTTTGCGTCCTCGCGTACCTCAACTATTACGGGTTTTGAAGGAGGCCCATCGACAACAACTCTTTTTTTGCAGGTTTCAAAAACCCCGTTGTGTGTTCTGATCAGGATATAGAGAACGTCATCTTTTTGGGGTCCCTTATTCAGTTTCAACTTGAATGTGCCTGAGGAGCCTATGTCACGTATTCGGTATGAACTGCCGTATACTACGGAGATGATGCCGTTTTTGTAGTCGGTGGAGCCGGTTACGTAATCGTCAGCCGTGGTTACCTTTTTAACCTTGAGGTCCTCTCCGGAGTCGGCATCGGATATATCCTCCACCTCCATTTTTGCCGGGTGGCTGTACGTATCCTCGTCAGAGTTGTAAGCAGCGTACAGGGTGATTTCCTCATCCGCGATCAGTTGGCGGTTAACATTCAGCCTGAAATACCCATGGGTGTCGGAGGTGACTGAACCGGCATATTTTCCGTCGGAATAGTATGCGCGAATATAGCCCTGTTTTCCTTCACGTATTCTTCCGAATAACGTTTTTTCCGACGAAAAACTTCGGTAGCAGGCGACCGGTTCGTATGTGGCTCTCTTAACTGTTACTGTTTTGGTAGCGCTGACGCGTCCGAACCGGTCAATAGCGTAGACCTTGATTTTTTCACCGGGCTTGTGGTGTGGGATTTCTATGCTGTAACTGCCGGATTTGGAAACCTTGATGTTTACTTTTTTTATCTCCATGGTCTCGTCATACTTTTTACACTTTTTATAATAACCGGTTCCCCATTTTTTTGAAACATATACTTTATCACGTACTATTGCATAGATCTTTTCTTCGCCGTCGTTTGTGTTACCCTTGACATAGTAGCTGTTGTTCCATGCGGAACCGGTCGGTTTGTTGGGTCCGACACGTCGCACACGTGTTGTGACGGCTATGCTGGCATGTCCTTTACTGTCGGAGGTGTAGGCGCGGATTACGGTACGGGCTTTTTGTACGGGAATGTCAATCATGTAAAATCCATCGCCGTCAACTTTTTCCTGATATATGTTGTCCCCGATCACGATATTGATCGTCGCGCCGGGCTGTCCGGTACCTGTTACGAAGGTGTCGTTATTGTCTACTTTGTTGATAGTCGGTTTTCGGAGGGAATCGGGGTCAATGTTGGTGATTGAAATTGACTGCACCGTTGCGTTTCCGGCTCCGTCACGGACAAAAACAGTATAGATTCCACTCTCTGTTACGGTGAATTCGTTGTTGCTCACGTCCTGATATGCATATATATTGTACCAGTTTTCGTCATCCACTCGCCTGGTCCCGTTGCAGTATTTCATTTCCGTGATGCCGGAAAGATCGTTGGCCATTACGCGTACTGTTACCGGATCGTCAGATGTTTCAAATGAGGACGGCAGCAATGACAGACACGGCAGTTTGTCATCGTATGATGGCTGCTCGGGTGCAACACAGTCAAAATATGAATAACCACTGTCGCTTGCATAGAAACTGTTGCACCAGCGGGATGATGAAACGATATCCATCCCTCCGTCACCGGTCATAAGCAAAAAGCGGTAATTTGCCGGCAGATCGAGAGTCCAGTTGGTTGTGACGTTCATTGCTGTCGACGGAAGCATGCAGTAATTTCTCAGATACTCGGAAACAACGTTTTGGAGCAGCTTTTTCTCACCGACTATTTTGTTGCTTGCGATTCCGCTGGTTGCTTCGGATGCAAGAAAACCGTACAACTGGTCGCAGGCGATTACAAATTTCTGGTCAGGCTCGATGGGGACGCCGTTGCAGGTGAGCGAGGTGACTCTCTCACTGTCGCTGATTTTGTTTCCGATGCGGGAGTAACGCGCCGGTACCTGTGGGTTTATCGTGTATTCGATGCCGCCGAAGCAGAAATAGTTTTTCCACTCACGGACGTTCTCGTTGGTAACTAAAGAGTCTGCACCGATACTGCGAATATACTCCGAGATATGCGAGTCATCCCACAGACTGTATCTGGAAGTGCCGACCTGCTGGTACACGGAGGCTGTCCATTCCACCCATTCCTTGAGCTGTGCGCCGGTGATTTCATAAACGGTGATGTACTGGTGATATCGGGCAAAATCCTGCATTCGTCCCTCGGTGATGGTACCGGTTACATCTCCGTATTCCATTCCGCTTTCGTTTCCGTATATTCCGTACCGTGTTGCGCAGATGATCGGCCAGTCCCTGTATTGAGGCTCGTTTCGCATTATGTACTGGTATGCGTAGGCGCGCTGGGCATTCTGTACCGTCTGCATTATCTCATTGGATTCGAGAATGCCCAAATATGAGGTCCAGCGGTTTTCACCGATATCCCCTACCCTGATACCGGATGCATCCGTGATCTTTTTCCCCCACTCATCCATAGTGGAGGAAATTGCGGGATCCGGTGATACGTTTTCGTTAACCATTCGAATGCTGTAATCCGAATTGTTTATTGTGAGCATGCCCGAGCTGTCGAACGAAAGGTTCAGATCCACGACGCCGAGCGCACGGGCACTGTCACGAAGTACTAAAAATCGCGTGCCGTTGACCATCCAGTTGTTTGTGTTAACGCCCGGCAGGTACGCATAGGTGTCGTTCGGGAAAAAGATGTGCTGGTGCCCGCCGAGGATGACATCCAAACCGTCAACCTTTGTCATTGCGTAGCCGGCATTAGGTGCGTTTTTGCTTGGGGTTTCCGTACCGACGCCCGTGTGCGCCAGCGCGATGATAATCTCGGCTCCCTGTTCCTTTAATTTGGCAACCTCCTGAACGGCAGTGTCGTATAAACTGATGGATTTCAGGGAAGAGGAGGATTTTTCAGTTTTTGATGACATGGCCGGCGGCGTTGCGCCAAATATACCGACTTTGACAATGCGTGAGTTGCCGTTGTTGTCGATGACCTCTTTTTCTATAATCTTGTTTTCCGAACCGAATACATATTCACCCGTGTATTTTGAGGTGACATTTGAGAGTACGACCTTGTTCATGAGTCCGGAGCCGTTCAACTGCTCGGTCAGATAGTCCAGACCATAGTCAAACTCGTGATTTCCGAGTGTTATGGCGTCATAGTTCAGAGACGCGATTGCCTGGTATATCGGCTGCAGCGCGAACGGATCGGCGTTATAGATGTAGTCGGTTGTGTAGTCCATTATGTTGTCACCGACGTCGAATGTCATGCAGTTCAGGTTTCCCATCTCCGCCTTTGCCTTTGTCATCATGGTAGAGACACGATCCAGACCGCGCGGTACGTCAGCCTGACGCTGATAGTCCCTGCCGGTGATCTGACCATGAGTATCCGTGGTGTATATCAATCTGAGCTTTGCGGTGCCCGGCGGCGGAGGAGTAGGTGTAGGAGTCGGCTCCGGTGTCGGAGTGGGTTCCACGGTCGGTGTAGCGGCAGGAGTCGCGGTGACAGCGCTGCCTGAGCCTGCGGTTGATGCGTTTTTCGGAGCGTCAGCGGCATGTACATGAGATGAAAGACCGAGTATCAGAATAAAAAGAACGGCAAATACGCAGATCATACCGGCACCCCATCCCAATCCGTTGCTTTTTTCGGATCGTGTCCTGCCGGCGTGTCTGCCAAACCGTATTATTTCAGTGTTTTTCGTACTTTTCATGGTTGATTTGTATCCTTTTTGCGAGATTTAACTTTTCATATTATAAGATTGCAATTTGTCATTTTCAAGACATTTTTGTTAAATCGTAAAAAAACCCTTTACGATTTGACGAGTTCGTATTACAATAGAACTAACTATCAATTTTGAAAAGAGATATGTCCCGATTGCCGTTCCTATGAATAAACATGTGGAAAAACGTGGAAAACGTCGGTATATGGGTCAGGAGCAAGAAAGGATGATGAGAATGAAAAGAATCAAATTGTTGGCGCGGGTAGGTGTGCTCGCCGTGCTTTTTCTGATACTCGGGTGTTATTCGAGTTCACGTCAGGCACAGGCGGCCGATACCTACAAGATCAAAATCAACAAACAGTGCTGTACGGTGACCGTCTACAAGCTTCAGGACGGCAAGTACAAAGCGTACAAGGCTTTTGTGTGTTCACCGGGTTATGCGACGCCGACGGGCACGTTTAACCTCGGAGAGAAAATGCGCTGGCACACGCTGGACGGGCCGACCTACGGGCAGTATTGTACCAGGATTACAGGGAGCATCCTGTTCCATTCCGTGTGGTATTACCAGCCGGAGAAAGATACACAGTCCTACGTGCAGTACAACAAATTGGGGACGCTGGCTTCACACGGTTGTGTGCGTCTGACTGTCGCGGATTCAAAATGGATCTATGACAATGTGCCCAGCGGAACATCCGTGACGATCTACAACTCGGATAATCCGGGTCCTCTAGGCAAACCCGTCGCTATCAAGGTCAAGGGTTATCAGGGCTGGGATCCGACAGATCCGGATGAGAATAACCCGTACCTGAAGAAAAACCCGAAGATCAAGGGAGTTCAGAAGACCAGAGAAGTGAAATACGGTGCCGCGTTTGATATCATGGCCGGCATTACCGCAACAAATACGACCGGTTTTGACGCGACGAAGAGGATCAAAGCGACGATATATTTCCGCGAGCCGTCACAAAAAGGCTATGTGCAGGTTGACAAGTTTGATTCCTCACAGATCGGAACCTACAAAGTCGTTTATACCGTGGTAGATGAGATCGGGCATAAAGCCAAGAAAAAATCGATCATCACGATAGCGTCCGATAACCTCGTGAGAAAAATAACACTGAACTATACGGAAAAGACACTGTATGTCGGCGGCAAGGAATCACTCGCCACATTCACGCTGGCCGCAAAATCCATCAAACCGGAAAATGCGCCGATCCAGACATTGGAGTTCTCCAGCGCCGGAACATCGATCGCGACTGTTGATGAAAACGGCGTAGTTACCGCTCTGAAAAAGGGTGAGGTCTATATCAAGGCGATGGCGACGGATGGCTCCGGCGTATACGAGCGTTGTCATGTGGTTGTTGAGCAACTCGTCACGAAGGTTAAGATCACGGCACCCTCTGCGGAGATGGCACCCGGAGAAACAATGCAGTTAAAGGTAACTCTTACACCGCAGGATGCGAATGATCAGACCGTTTCCTATACATCGTCAAATCCGGGAGTTCTCACGGTGGATGAAAAAGGGCTTGTAACGGCTGTTGCATCCGGCTCGGCTGTTGTCAAGGTTCAGGTCAGGGATAAAGGTAAAAAGTCTGCGAAATTGACAATCACGGTTGCAGGCGCGGATGGCGGCGGTGCAGCCAGCGGATCGGCAGCCAGTGGGGCGTCGGTCAGCGTAACGCCGAATGATCCGGGTTCAGGTGGAAACGGTTCCGATAACAGTAACGGCGGAATCAATTCAAATGATCCGATAACAAATGCGACATCCGAGAGAGATGCAATTCTGGATTTGAGACGCAAGAATCGTATTATATAAATATAAAGTGTATGATTTTGCAATAAATTTACGTGTAGAACGTAATAATAAAACACAACAAGCTGCGACAATGGCTTATGATTTGCAGTTAATGAAAGGAAGAAAAATGGCTGAAAACTACAACCCGAAAACGATAGAGAAAAAGTGGCAGGATATCTGGGAGAGCGAGCATGCGTTCTCGGCTACTGATGACTACTCCAAACCCAAGTATTATGCGCTGGTAGAGTTTCCGTATCCATCAGGTCAGGGACTCCATGTTGGGCATCCGCGTCCTTACACCGCGCTTGACATCGTTGCGCGTAAACGCCGCATGCAGGGATACAATGTTCTGTATCCCATGGGCTGGGATGCATTCGGTCTCCCGACTGAGAATTACGCGATCCAGAACAAGATACATCCGCGTGTGGTTACCGAGAACAATGTTGCCCGTTTCAAGGGACAGCTGCAGGCGTTGGGGTATTCATTCGACTGGGATCGCGAGGTCAACACAACGGATCCGAACTATTATCATTGGACTCAGTGGATATTTTTACAGTTATTTAAAAAGGGACTCGCCTATAAAACCTCAATGCCTATCAACTGGTGTACCTCCTGCAAATGCGGTCTGGCAAATGAAGAGGTTGTGAACGGAGTGTGCGAGCGTTGCGGTTCGCCCGTTATCCGCAAGGCGCAGAGTCAGTGGATGCTGAAGATCACAGAGTACGCGGACAAACTGATAGATGATCTCGACGGACTCGACTATATCGAACGGGTCAAGGTTTCGCAGAAAAACTGGATCGGACGTTCATTCGGCGCCGAGGTTGATTTCAAGCTGGCAGGAAAGGATGAAAAACTAACTGTCTATACCACGCGTCCCGATACGCTGTTCGGCGCGACTTACATGGTTGTCTCACCTGAGCATCCGTATCTTGACAAATACCAAAACGAGATTAAAAACTGGGATGCAATCATGGATTACCGCGAGCAGGCGGCGAGAAAGTCCGATTTCGAGCGCACAGAATTAGCAAAGGACAAAACAGGTGTCTGCATTGACGGACTGACCGCGATCAACCCGGTTAATGATACTGAAATACCAATCTGGGTATCCGATTATGTTCTGATGGGTTACGGAACAGGCGCAATCATGGCCGTGCCGGCGCATGACACGCGTGACTGGGAGTTCGCGAAAAAGTTTGATCTCCCCATAATTGAGGTTATCGCAGGCGGCGATGTTGAGAATGAGGCGTTTACGGATGTCGAAACAGGGACATTGGTTAATTCGGGATTTCTTAATGGTAAATCTGTTGCCGAGGCCAAGGAGGCAATTACTGAATGGCTGACGGAACAGGGTGTAGGACATCGGAAAAAGAACTTCAAGCTTCGGGACTGGGTGTTCTCACGCCAGCGTTACTGGGGTGAGCCTATTCCGATCGTACACTGTGACAAGTGCGGTTATGTTGCAATCCCGGAGGAGGAGCTGCCTCTGACTCTGCCGGAGGTTGAGAACTATGTTCCGACCGATAATGGTGAGTCGCCGCTCGCGAACTGTACAGACTGGATCAATACGACGTGTCCGTGTTGCGGCGGCCCTGCAAAACGTGAAACGGATACCATGCCGCAGTGGGCGGGTTCGTCCTGGTACTTTTTACGTTATATCGATCCTAAAAACGATCATGCCATCGCTGATCCGGAGGCATTGAAATACTGGCTGCCGGTTGACTGGTACAACGGCGGAATGGAGCATACCACGCTTCACCTCCTGTATTCGAGATTCTGGCATAAATTCCTCTATGATGAGGGCGTGGTGCCGACACCGGAGCCATATCAGAAACGTACCTCGCACGGCATGATCCTCGGCGAAAACGGTGAGAAAATGTCCAAAAGCCGTGGCAATGTCGTAAATCCGGATGATATCGTAAATGACTACGGCGCGGACACTCTGCGTACATATGAGATGTTTATCGGGGCGTTTGATGCCGCTGCAGCGTGGTCGGAGAACGGAGTGAAGGGCTGTCGCAGATTCCTTGAGCGTGTATGGAAAAGCGCCGAGATGGTGACGGATGAGACCGGATTCTCCTCCGAACTCGAGACCAAAATCCACCAGACAATAAAAAAAGTCAGCTCGGATTTTGAGACGTTGAAATACAATACCGCGATTGCAGCAATGATGGAGCTTGTCAACGAGTTCTATAAAAAGGGATCGGTTACCCGTGATGAGTTCAAAACCCTGCTGATTCTGCTGAATCCGGTGGCACCTCATATTACTGAGGAACTGTGGGAGTCTCTCGGAGAGAGCGGACGCATCTACCAGCAGAAGTGGCCTGAGTTTGACGAGGCAAAGACCAAGGAGTCAGTGATCGAGATAGGTG
This sequence comes from Eubacterium sp., assembly GCA_017614395.1. GTDB lineage: Bacteria > Bacillota > Clostridia > Lachnospirales > Lachnospiraceae > Eubacterium_F. The sequence goes on along the minus strand of JAGABX010000084.1, from coordinate 15,906 downwards.
TCCAGGTCAACGGCAAGGTTCGCGGAACAGTTTCGCTCGCCGTGGATGCATCGCAGGAGGAGGCGCTCGCCGCAGGAAAGGCTGCCGTAGCAGACAAGATTGCCGGCAAGCAGATTGTCAAGGAGATATATGTCCCGGGAAGGATACTGAATATTGTAGTGAAATGATATCTTTAATTAAAAAATGCCTAAGAAAAGCGGCAATTATTTACTATAGGATAATCAATGTGCTCCTGCCGGTCAAGGAAACCCGGATTGTATTCAGCAGCAGTATCGGCAAGAGTTATTCCGGTAATCCTCGTTATATCTATGAGTTTTTGGTTCGTCAGAAATTTGATAATATTTGGGATTGCATCTGGTTTTACGAAAATGAGCCGTTTGATATTCCGGGGAATGTCACACAGGTGAAATACCGATCATTGGCATATCTGCGGTATATGGCAACGGCGAGACTGTGGGTATTCGACGGTCGTCAGCCTGCTTTTTTGAAACGGAGGCCGGGGACGTATTACATCCAGACCTGGCACGGGACTCCGCTGAAAAAACTCGGACTTGATCTCGATGCCGTGTTCATGTCGGGAGGATTGTCGCTGGAAACCTATAAAAAGAATTTCTCAGACAACGCGCATACATGGGACTATCTGATCTCCCAGAATCCTTTTTCTACGGAAACATTCCGGAGATGTTTTGATTTCCGGGGACAGATGCTGGAGCACGGCTATCCCAGGAACGACATACTTTTCAGAAAAAACACACCTGAGTTCATCAATAAAAAGCGTCGCGAACTCGGTGTTCCCGATGGCAAGAGAGTTCTGCTCTATGCGCCGACGTGGAGAGACGATGAATTTACCGGTGAACAGAAATACTCATTCCGTCCCGCAATGGATTTTGATATGATGATGTCTGAGTTGAAGGATGAATGGGTGATGCTCGTCAAGTACCATTATCTGATACAGGATGCTATCGATTGGACGCCATACGAAGGGTTTGTCATTCAGTTTGACCAGAGCGAGGATATTGCGGAACTGTATTTGGTTGCGGATGCACTTGTTACGGATTATTCATCAGTCATGTTTGACTACAGCATACTCGAGCGTCCGATGTACTTTTTCGCGTATGATCTCGAAAAATACGCGAATACGCTGCGAGGATTCTACTTCGATTACGAGGAGGAGATGCCGGGACCGATCGTGAAAACGACTGAGGAGCTAATAGCCTCCATCGATAATTTTGATCCTATGGCATATGCGCTGAAATACCTGAATTTCAGAAAAAAATACAATCCGTTTGATGACGGTCGCGCATGTACACATGTTTTCTCGCTGATGAGGAAACTCGTGCCGACGCATAACCGGTCATTTATGGGATTTGAGTCGTTGAAAAAAGGAATACATACATAAGGAGGATTCAAAATGGAATTGATACCCAGTTTTTCAGTGGATCACACGCTCATCATTCCCGGCATTTTTATCAGCCGCCAGGATCAGGTAGGGGACGGTGTGGTCACGACCTATGACGTCAGAGTGACTAAACCGAACGTGGAGCCGGCAGTTGACGTAGCGGCTATGCATTCGCTTGAGCACATCATAGCAACCTTCCTTCGTAATGATCCGGATTGGAAGGATGAGATCGTTTATTGGGGGCCTATGGGCTGCCTGACCGGATTCTATCTCATCATGAAGGGCGGTCGTGCGCCGAAGGAGATTCATGACCTGCTGCTCCGTGCATTCCGATCGGTAAAGGATTCTGAGGAGGTGCCCGGCGCGCTTCCGGTCAACTGCGGCAATTACCATATGCACAATCTCGATATGGCAAAGTGGTATGCTGCAAGGTTTGCCGATTATCTCGAGAAAAACGCTGATAATGACGCTATTTTCGAGTATCCGAAAACCGAGCGGCTGGTAACCGATGACGGTCAGCAGTTCTTTGATTCGTAAATCAGATTTTGACATGATAGGAGGCGATGATCATGGGAATGACAAACAAGCAGTTTCAAGGTTTTATTCGGTTGATGATTGACAAGATTAACAGAGCGCTGGAGGAAACACCTGACAACAAAGAGCTGTTAGAATTGAAGGCGATTCTGCAATCCATGTTGGAGGATGAATAAAAAGGGGAGGGAATATATGGGTAAATGGACTGACTTACTTGATGAACTGACTTTACATGAAAAACTATCATTGATCCACGCCGCCACGGTATTTAATTCGGGCGGCGTGGAGCGTTTAGGCATCCCGGAGCTTCGCATGTCGGACGGACCGAATGGCGTCAGACAGGACTTCCGGGATGATTGTTTTGTCGGGATTCATGACACTACGGAACAGGTAACATGGATGCCCAGCAACACCTGTCTCGCGACCACATGGAATCCGGAACTTGCGGAAAAATTCGGCGAGGTTCTTGGAGAGGAGGCGAGAGGCCGAGGCAAGGATGTCATACTGGCGCCCGGCATCAATATCAAACGGACACCGCTCTGTGGACGGAATTTCGAGTACATGAGCGAGGATCCGGTACTCATTGGTGAGTTAGTTGTACCCCTGATCCGCGCCATCCAGAAATCCGATGTGGCAGCCTGCGTCAAGCACTACGCCCTGAACAACCAGGAGCAGGAGCGTATGACGATGGAGGCCGTTGTCGACGAGAAAACACTTCAGGAGTTGTATCTGCCGGCGTTTAAACGAGCCTGTCTCGAGGGCGGCTCGTACTCTATCATGGGCGCCTACAATCGGGCGAACGGCGAGTATTGCTGTAACAACAAACACCTGCTGGTTGATGTTCTGCGCGAGCAGTGGGGTTACGACGGGGTTGCCATCTCCGACTGGGGAGGCGTACAGGAAACAGATGCCACGGCAGATCATGGTGTTGATATTGAAATGAGCGTGACACCGCCATTTAATGAATACTATCTTGCGGATCCGTTAGAGGAAAAAGTAAACGCCGGTGAAATCCCGGAATCCAAAATCGATGAGAAGATTGAACGTATCCTGCGCATGATGGATCGTCTCAAAATCGGTGATCCAGCGCGTAGTCAGGGTGCCTACAACACGCCGGAGCATCAGAAGATCGTGGAGAGTGTGGCCGAGGAGGGCATCGTCCTGTTGAAAAACGAGACGAATCATCTCCCGTTGAATCCGAGGCGTGAGGATGGCACTCCGAAAAAGGTCCTCGTCGTAGGCGACAATGCTGTCCGAAATAACGGACTCGGCGGTGGCTCCTCCGAGATCCATATGCTCTATGCCATCACGCCCATGCTCGGGCTGAAAATGACGCGCGGCGGCGATGTGGACTATCGGTACATGCCCGGCTATTATGTCGACGATGAGGAGCATCTCTCCATCAACGACGAATGGGAGGAACTGAGCCTGCAACGGGCGGAGGACATCCGCGAGGGACGTGTAAATCAGACCTATTCCGAGATCGTGGCGGAACTCGTGATGTTTTCGCCACCGGTGTCGGATGAGGAGGCAGTGCGCCGGGATTATGAGGAGCGCATACTGCCGAAACAGAAAGAGTATCGCGAGGAGGTGCTGGCAGATGTTCCGGATTACGACGAGGTGATCTTCATAGGTGGTCTGAATCATGCCTATGATGTTGAGGGCTATGACAAAACCTCTATCACCCTGCCCTATGCGCAGGACGAGTTGATCGAGGCAATGGCGAAGGCAGCGGGCGATAAACTAACAGTAGTCATCATGTGTGGTTCAGCGGTGGAGATGCCTTGGGCTGATAGCGTTCATTCCATCCTGCAGCTCAGTTATGCCGGCATGAATGCCGGGCTCGCTCTGGCACGTGTGCTCTACGGAGATGTGAACCCATCCGGGAGACTTCCGGAGACCTATCCGCTATGTCTGGCGGACACACCGACAGAGAAATATCATTCCCACCCCGGTATCTATACGACCGATGACGGTGAGGAAATACCTGACGACAGACTGAAAACCATGAAACCTGAGGATATCCCTCATGGCCATCGTATCACGGAATATACAGAAAAACTCATGGTCGGATATCGTTACTATGAAACGGAAGGGATTGATGTACGTTTTCCGTTCGGATACGGATTGTCATATACAACATTTGCGATATCGGATTGCGGAGCAGAGGTTTCAGTTGTAAATGAAGCAGATAAAAAAGATATAAAAATTGAAGTATCAGGAATTCTGAAAAACACAGGCGATCGCGACGGCAGTGAAGTAATCCAGCTCTACATCGGCAGTCCGGAGCCGGATCAGCCGACTAAAATCCTGAAAAAATTTACCAAAATCAAAGCAAGCGCCGGAGAATCGGTATCGTTTACTCTTAAGTTATCCGAATCGGATTTTATGACATTTGATGAGGAGACAAACGGATTTCGAATCGAACCCGGAGTGTACAAACTCTATCTCGGCACCTCTGTACGAGACATTGTTTATGAAGCTTCAATAATCGTATAATAATGAAATAGAATATTACAGACCTAACCTTGCCACCTCACTGCTGGTTGCGAATGTACTCATTTCATACAGTACGAGGCAGTCGGCGTCGGGGTGCTCTGCCATGACCTCGCGTACAGGACGTGTTTCGTAACGCAGGTCGATGAGCGTGATCTGCGAGTACTCAGGTATCAGCATCGGTGTAAAACAGTTGGCGTAGGAATCCTTGAAAATAACTATTTCATTGCTGTTTGAATCTGTGGGATTCTGTATATTTACTTCTGCGTAGTTGCCTCCGAAAAACACTGCATATTTATCTTTTGTTTCTAATTTTTCGGGTGCATATATGCTTTCTGCGGGTTTTCCGTTTATAGTTACCGTGAGAGGTATCGGAATATCCGGTACTTCTGAAATATTCACAGTAGTCGAACTGTCCTGATCCCGGCTGGCAGAATCAGATGGTATAGAGGCTGACTCACTTGAGGTTAAAGCAGATGAGTCTGTCATGTCAGAACCTGACTGATCGGATGATGAACCGGAACCTCCTTGAACGTCGTAGACCGGCTTGAACACCTCCGGAATCAGTATCGAATCATAAGTCGGGTTCATATCCAGTGCCTTGGAATAGGTTGTCCCGAGGAAACTGTCGGTTACTTTTTTATATGAGAATTCAGGTATATCCTCATTTGCTCTGCCGTTTTTCAACGCCCATTCGCGAAATGCTGCGTAGGCACCATCCGCTGTCCAGTGATGGTCGGTCCGATAGTAAACCTGTTTGTCACGTGATGCCATCTGCAGAGCCAACCGAACATCGATGAATGCATCGCCCAATATTTGTTTTGCAATCTGATACATGGTTTCCGAATCGTAAACAGCGGAAAAAGCAGGGAGTTTTTCGGGAAGAATTGTCGCTGCTGAGGGTACGAGGAGCACCTGCGTACGGGGATGTTCATCTGCAAACTTTTTTAACAGGGCAATATTCTTTTTATACTGTGACATCGGAACATCCTTGTTCAACTTTTTTTCGAAATAATAACCTTCCTGTCCCAGATACACTCCTCCGGCGTCGTGAAGTCCCATCAGGCGGCGTATTCCGGTTGATGCTCCGGTCCATGTGTCACGCAGTGGGAACTGGTCGGAGACGGCTTTTTCAAATTTATCCTGGAAATCCCCGCTCAATATGTCGTCGATATCCGGGGATGGGATCTGCTCCAGCACGCGGTTCTCATTCTCGGAAAACTCATTCTGTGGCAGCACCAAAACTAACGTGCCTGCTGTCGCAGCCAGCGCAATAAAAAGTATGACATATATGCGATGAACCCATTTCATTAGAAAATCCTCCTCTAAAACCTGAAATACAGGAACGGATTATAGGTGTCTCTGATCAGCATCGGTATTACCAATGCTAATATTGCTATGGTTATAATTACCGGAGCAATACGTCCGAAACGCCTGTAACGGACGCGCCGACCGATTCTCATTGCAAGTGAGGTCGACGCAATGATCAACACGATAAACAGCGGCGCATAACTGATCAGATCATATATCGCCATATCAGAAACGATTGGTACTCCGATTCCGATCATCGCCTTGCTGTATGATCCGAGCAGGTCCATGTTATCACATGCGAATATTACCCAACCGATAACAATAAACAACAGGCTGTAAACATGCCGAAGCCATCCCGGCCATTTTTTCATAAACCTCAGCAGGAACTTTTTCTCGATAAAAAGGAACACAAAATAATACATTCCCCAGATTACAAAATTCCATGATGCGCCGTGCCACAGGCCGGTCAGGAACCAAACGATCAGCAGGTTAAAAACCTGTCGCCACGGTCCCTTGCGATTGCCGCCCAGCGGTATGTAGACATAATCACGGAACCATGTGCCCATGCTGATATGCCAGCGGCGCCAAAATTCCGTGATGCTTTTTGATTCATAGGGATATTTGAAATTTTCCGTGAAATGAAAACCGAAAAATTTGCCGAGTCCGATTGCCATGTCGGAGTAGCCGCTGAAATCAAAATAGATCTGGAATGTAAAGCAGACCGCGCCGAGCCACGCCGCAAGTACGGACATATCCGAGGTTCCTATACTGTCACGAATCTCCTCCCAGAGCGCGCCGATGGTGTTGGCAAGGATTACCTTTTTCCCGAGACCGATCACAAACCGGTTCAGTCCGCGGTAGCACATGAAAAATGAGTTTTTTCGCGTTGCTATTTCATGCTGTATAGTTTTGTAACGTACTATCGGACCGGCGATCAGTTGTGGGAACAGGCATACATAGGTTGCGAAATGCAGGACGTTTTTTTGCGGTTTGATCTTGCCGCGATAAACATCGATTGTGTATGACATGGTTTGGAAAGTATAAAAAGAAATGCCGATAGGCAGAGCTAATTGCATCAGGCTGAAATCAGTGCCTGCGATGTTGTTGATATTCTCTACTAAAAAGTCACGGTATTTGAAAAAGAACAGGATTCCGAGGTTGCCGCATATAGAAACAACGAGCACGGTACGTCGCGCCCACAGACGTTTCGCAATCCCGAGAATCCGACCGTTAATGTAGTCGAATACCGTGGAGAACAGCATGATGCAAATGTATACAGGCTCGCCCCACGCATAGAAAAAAAGGCTCGCGATCAGTAATACGACATTCCGGAATTTTGCCGGGCATGCATAGTACAGAATAACCGTAGCCGGTAGAAAATAACATAAAAATATCAGACTGCTGAATACCATTTTATTCCCTATGTTAATGCACTCCGTCCTATGCAATTATAACGTGGGCGGAGTGCTGTTTTAATCTGTAATATATGTGTCAGTGGTGCCGGTGGGTTTACTGACCGACCGTCTGTTTGAAGGTATCCTGCATCGCGCCGTTTTTCTTTGAAACAGCATACAGCACGACCTTTCCCTGGTAAGTCAGGATGGCGTTTTCTACCATTGAAACCTTCTCGGGAGTATACTGCTCAAAAGTCCCGCGACGTGAGTCGATATGCGCCTGTAGTGCTTTCATCAGGTCAGCCACATCGCCTTTTTCCTTCACTGCGATTACAGCGATCTCTTCAGGTGAACCGCTCTTGCTGTAGGAATAATAAAAACTGTCTATTTTATCATAATCGAAATCTGCTAAAACAGCGAAAGAAACATCAGCATTTTCAGAGGCGCTGGTTACGGTTTCAACCTCCGGCATGTCGGCGTCGAGCGCTAGCAGATCCGCTCCGATCTTCGCTGTATCTGCAGATGCCTCACCGTTGCCATCGGATCCACAGCCCGTGAGCGCGAGAGCGGATACGGCCAGGACACAGATAAGTGTCTTTATCAGTTTTGTATTCTTTTTCATGAATTGATTTCCCCCTTTTTGTACTGAAACGATGTTGTATTAACTGGTTTTTGTGACCTCTTTTACATTGGATCCGTCAAACTTAAACGATGTGTTTTCGTCAGTTATAACCCTTTTTTTTTATCGTAGTCAATTCCACCTTCTTCGGATCCGGACTCCTCCGGTGAGAATGCGTCGGTGGTTTCTCCGAACAGCTTGTCGATGATTTTCTTCAGTTTCTTGACATCCGGCGAATCTGTATCAATATTTTCACCGTATTCGCTTCTGGTGATATAAACAGCATAGATCAGATGATCCTGTTCGTCTCTATACCAGCAATAACTCAGGGAGGTATAACTGTTTTCCGAATTATCCATCGAAATATGCGAGTCAATAACAGATGTGATCGCATTGATGATATTGCTCTCGTCCTCTGTCGGTTCTTTTTCAAAGATCATGCTGACGCAGCTTTCTTTTTTATCATACGCTTCCTTGATGCGTTTAGGTATTTCGAACATATCATTGATCTTTTTACCGATCTGAACAGGATAGAGGTATTTGCGTCCCTTTGCGGTCGGGAGATGCGAGTAGCAGCTTGAGTCTGTCATCCCTTCGGCGGCCATTTCGTCCATGTTGAAATACTGGTAGTCAATACTGTTGTTTCCGGCGGAACTGTAAATGTCAACGAAATACCATTCTCCGTCATCGAGCTGTACCTCATCCCATGAATGACCATCGTTATGCGGAATATGGCAATCGGCTCCCAGCATGTTCATGAACAGGCGGAAGGTTGTAGCATATCCGACGCATACTGCATATCCGCCGTTTAAAACACCATACGGTGTATCGAGGGGATAAACCTCGGTCCCTCGCAACGCCATTGTTGATGATCCTTCGTTATGTTTTATATTTTTGCAAATCCATTCGTAGATTTTTTTCTCTTTTTCATAGAGTGTTGTGCAGCCCTTGGTTTCACGTTCCAGGATTTCCTTTGCCAGATCATAGGTTTTTTTGTCCTCCTCGCCGAGATTTGACGGATCACCTGCGATATAAGCATCGGAAATAGCTTTGGTACTTCTGATAGTGTAGACATCACCGATCACTGCGCCGTCCTCGATAAATTCGTCTTCCTTTTTCAGACTCTCGGCGTAGCGTTCCTCTGTTTTGTCTATGTAACTGTCGAGTGTCTGTGATTGTTTCTGCGTCATAAAAATGTTGTATACAACTGCGCCGACAGCGCCGAGTGCTGCTATAGCCGCTATGATAATGAACACTTTACTTACTTTTCCCATGATACGCCTCCTTGATGGTTGTTATGTTATATGATACACAATATTTGTGATTCGTCAACCTTTTTTCGGTTAGTTTCGTGAATCCTCTCTTGACATGCCGGTAAAATCAATGCTATAACAGTGAATATCAATGACTGTGTTCGAGCTTAAAATGCCAGGGTGATAAAAAAGCTGAACAGGGGGTGGACACATATGCATGCATGGCTGATGTATGACAGCGATGGCGCAGTGAGGAACAGGGATTATATTGATTATCACTATGACCTCGGTAGAGAACTCGGGATTGGTTTTGACATGCATATCATTGATGAATTAACCATAGACAGGCTCGTTGATTATATTGCCGATGAACATCCGGATGTCGCGATCGTAAGGACTATATGCCCAAAATTGAACCGGATATTAGAGAGCGAAGGGGTTGTTACACACAATAGTTACCGGTTGTCATACATCACCAACGATAAAAAAAGATGTATCGGGTTTATTATGGACAATACAGATGTTCCATGCGTTCCGTGTAAGGAAACCATGGAACCCGGTGATGTGATAAAACCGCTGTCAGGTCATGGAGGAATCGGTGTCAGGAGGGCAACGGAGTCGGGCAGTGTGCCTGATGGACATGTCTGCCAGCCGTTCATCGACGGACCTCATGAGGATGTCCGTGTATATGTCATAGGAAAAAGGATAGTGGCGGCGGTAAAAAGAACAGCGCCGAAGGGTGAGTTTCGCGCGAATGCGTCACTCGGCGGAATGACTTCCCGATATGAACTTAGGGAGCGCGACAGAGACTATGTAGAGCAGATTATAAACGTGATTCATGACGGATTGATAGGTATTGATTTTATCATAGATTCGGATGGACGGTTTGTATTCAGTGAAATCGAGGATGTCGTCGGTGCCAGAATGCTCTATAAGACGCATCCGGAGATTGATATATTGAGGGAATACCTGGTGTGGATTACGGAAAACTACTGACTTGAACTATCCGGTGCTTGATTTTGATTTGATATGACGAAAAAAACGAAACTTCCCGAAAATATCACTTGATTTTTCTTTGATTATGTAGTAGAATGTATATAGGTGTACTCTGCCCGTTGATATTCCATAGAAACGGGTATTGTCCGAGAGATGTACCCCGCATTTCAGAAATTCGAGAATGACAGTAGCATAGAATCATCATAGAAATAGAATCATCATGGAATCAGAAATAGTATAGGAGCAGTGTAGAAGGGAGGTGTCGCCAATGGGGATCGGTCCTGTATCAGGTGTCGGCGGTTTATTTCCTATTTATTCGGCGATGCCGGTAACCCCTGTACGCCGGGTCGGAGGAGCAAGTCCGGAGTCGGATGGCGTAGCTGCTTCAGTCGCCGGAGTGGGCAGTGCGACCGGAATGCAAAAACCCGGTTCTGTTGACTCCACCGGTCATAAAATAGATGCCACGGGGAAACCCGAACCGACCAAGGAGGATAAACGAGTCGGCAAGGCCGAATGCGAAACCTGCAAAAATCGTAAATACGTGGATGGCTCAAATGATCCGGGTGTATCATTTAAATCTCCCGCTCATATCGATCCCAGCGCTGCGGCGGGACGCGTCATGGGCCACGAGCAGGAGCACGTTGCGCATGCCAGAGCGGAGGGATCTAAGGAAAACAAGGAGCTGGTATCCGTTTCGGTGACACTGCATACCTCGGTTTGTCCGGAATGCGGACGTGTTTATGTGTCCGGAGGGGATACGAGAACAACTATGCGCACCACGAGCGGAGATGATAAAAAGGATGACGCAGCTAAACAGATGATGAACGGATACAAGGGCGTTCAGAATCCATACGAGCGCGAGATGAACAAACAGCTTGCTATGCATGGCGCGGGACTCAATTTCTCGATGGGCGCCTGAGGGTTGCAGATATGTTGGCACGGATAATGGAACAGAAATATTAAAACCTTTGGCTGTTCGCGAATTGATGTGACGGTCGAAGGTTTTGTTTTTTGAGAAGATTGCGCTATTTTAATATAAAAAATATATTTTCTATTGAAAGAGGAGCAGAACATGGATATTGAAAAGAAAATTGCATCGGAACTTGGGATTCAGCGATGGCAGGTTGAGGCTGTTGTCAAATTGATTGACGAGGGAAATACGATCCCGTTTATCGCACGCTACCGCAAGGAAAAACACGGTTCGCTTGATGATGAGAAGCTTCGCGTACTGGATGAGAGATTGCGGTATTTGCGCGGACTCGAGGAGAGAAAAGAAACAATCCTTGCGTCAATTGAGGAGCAGGGGAAGCTTACTGATGAATTGCGTGCACAGATTCTGGCGGCGGAGACATTGGTTACATTGGAGGACCTCTATCGCCCCTACAAGCAGAAACGTCGTACGCGCGCAACCATTGCAAAGGAGAAGGGATTGGAACCTCTTGCCGATGCAATATTTGATGACCAGACTATTGATCCGTCTGTTATTGCAGCGGACTATACTGATGAGGAGAAGGAAGTACTCACTATCACGGACGCCCTGACCGGTGCCATGGATATCCTCGCTGAGAGGTTTTCTGATGAGGCTGAATTCAGGACGGAAATCCGTTGTATGACCTGGGAGGATGGAAAACTGGTTTCTTCAGAGAAAACCGGTCGTGGCAGTGCATCTGACGGTTCAGATGAGAATGATGCGGATGAGACAGCCGAAAGGAGTTCAAAACGCACGGTAAATAAACCTGAGAATAAAAAACTGGCTGAGAGAAAAAGTGTTTATGAGACCTACCATGATTTCACATCACCGCTAAAAAAACTTCAGGGGTATCAGGTTTTGGCGTTGAATCGCGGAGAGAGGGAAAAGTTCCTGACGGTGAAACTCGACGCACCGGAGGAACGGATCCTCAAATGGCTCGGGAAACAGTTGATCACGGATTATGACAATTCTGTTTTTGAATCAATTGACGGAAAGAACATTGATGACCTGAGCAAGTCAGCAAAGGGTCTCATAATGCTCACAATTGAGGATAGTTACAAACGTCTCATTGCACCGGCAATTGAGAGAGAACTGCGGGCGGAACTGACTGAAACCGCCGAGGACGGGGCAATACGCGTATTTGGGAAAAACCTTACGCAACTCCTGATGCAGCCTCCTATCAGGGATCAGGTCGTGCTCGGCTGGGATCCGGCATTCAGAACCGGCTGCAAGCTCGCTGTTGTCGATGGGACGGGCAAGGTTCTTCATACGGTTGTGGTATATCCGACAGCTCCGCAGAACAAGGTGGATGAAACAAAACAGATCGTTAAAAAACTGATCGATAAATACGGTATTACACTGATTTCGGTCGGTAACGGAACGGCATCACGCGAGTCCGAAATGGTTATCGCGGATATGCTTCGTGAGATCAACAAACCTGTTCATTATGTCATTGTAAACGAAGCCGGCGCGAGTGTATATTCAGCGAGCAAGAGAGCAACAGAGGAGTTTCCAGAGTTTGATGTCGGTCAGCGAAGCGCGGTTTCGATAGCGAGACGTCTGCAGGATCCGTTGGCAGAGCTTGTCAAGATTGATCCTCAGAGCATAGGTGTCGGCCAGTACCAGCATGACATGAACCAGGGAAAGCTTTCAGAAGCGCTCGGCGCGGTGGTTGAGGATTGCGTGAATCATGTCGGAGTTGATCTGAATACGGCCTCGGCATCACTGCTCGAGTATGTTTCCGGTGTATCAAAACCGATTGCGAAGAATATTGTTGCATACCGTGAGGCAAACGGAAAATTCCATTCCAGAAAAGAATTGCTGAAGGTTGCGAAACTCGGTCCCAAGGCATTTGAGCAGTGCGCGGGTTTTCTTCGAATTAACGGCGGCAGCGAGCCACTTGACGCTACGAGTGTTCATCCCGAATCATACGCTGCGGCGCAGGAATTGCTGAAAAGTGTCGGATTTGATGATGAGGAGCTCGGCAGCGGACTTGTCGGTTTGTCGCTCGTGACAAAAAACAGAGAAGAATTATCGGAAAAACTGGGGATCGGAGTAGAAACCCTGAATGACATAATAGAAGAACTCGAAAAACCCGGCCGTGATCCGCGTGATGAGATGCCCAAACCAATACTTCGAGGCGATGTTTTGGAGATGGAGGACCTGAAGGAAGGAATGGTACTGAAGGGTACAGTTCGGAACGTCATAGATTTCGGTGCATTTGTAGATATCGGAGTTCACCAGGACGGGTTAGTGCACATCTCCCAGCTCACCGATAAAAAGTTTGTGAAGCATCCTCTCGATGTCGTCAGCGTCGGTGACATAGTGGATGTCAGGGTGCTTTCGGTGGATCTGAAGAAAAAACGGATCGGTCTGTCGATGATCCTGTAGCAGCGAGGCTGCGGTGTTGTCTCTGAATGTATCTGAGCCACTCCAATCCACATGTTTAAAAGAAAAGTCTGACAGATATCGAAGTTGTTTGTCATAAAGTAATGATAAAAAATCGGAAGGAAGTGGAATAAATGCCTTTTGAATTTGATGTAAAAATGGATGCCAAATCTCTCAGCGGATTTGTGCTTTATCACAATTATATGCGGCCGGGCGGGATCATCGGGATTCTGTTGAGTCTCGTGGCAATCGGCGCCCTGATAATCCGATGGGACGTCTGGACGGGGGTACAACGATGCCTGCTTGTCGTTTTGGCTTTGCTTTTTCTCATATTTCAGCCGTTAATGCTCCTGCAAAAAGCGAATTCACAACTACACTCACCTGCGTTCGCTACGCCGATGCACTATCGGTTTGATGAGGAAAAGTTTACTATTGAGCAGGGCGGCAGGAGCGAGGAGTTCGCCTATGCTGATATCAGAAAGGCTGTATTCCATAAAAATGTTGCGTACCTGTACATGACAGCAGTATCGGCGTTCATCATTCCCCGATCCCGGTGTGAGGCGGATTTTGATTCGATCCGTGAACGCGTTCGCGCAGCACGAAGGGTTTAGAGAGTTTTAGAGGTGATTGGAATTGAATCATGTAATCGAAACAATGAGCGAGGCTGAAACCTTCGCGACAGGGAAAAAACTCGGCGAGGAGGCGCGCCCCGGAGATGTGTATTTACTGGATGGAGATCTCGGAGTCGGGAAGACCGTACTTGCGAAGGGGGTTGCTGCCGGGCTCGGAATCACGGAGCCCGTCACTTCACCGACATTTACCATAGTACATGAATACGAGGGGCGTCTGCCTCTCTATCATTTTGATGTATACAGAATCGGTGATCCGGACGAGATGTATGATATCGGATTCGATGAGTATCTGTACGGAGAGGGCGTTTGCCTGATTGAGTGGCCGTCGATCGTGGAGGAACTGCTGCCTGAGACGGCGATTCCTATTGTAATTAATAAAGATATGGTGAAAGAGACTGATTATCGTAGAATTACGATATTTAACAGTATATCAGAATGGAATACAAATAGGGATCCGACACAATAATCATATTCATTTTCGCGTAGTTTTTGTCCGATTGTAGGAACTGAATGGAATTTTCGGAGAAACAGAATATTTAATAGCGGCTTTGGACAGGTGTTTGTAGCAGAACAGAGCAAAGGATGGTAGGAATCAGGAGGACCGATGAATGAAACTATTGGCGATTGATAGTTCGGGGCTGGTGGCGAGCGTGGCGGTGCAGTCGGATGACATCCTTGTCGGCGAGTACACGATCCACAATAAAAAGACTCATTCGCAGACACTCCTGCCGATGATTGCGGAAATGCTGGAGATGGCCGAGATAGACAAGCATGAATTGGATGCGATAGCCGTGGCAGCCGGTCCGGGTTCGTTCACCGGACTTCGTATCGGCGCAGCGACTGCAAAGGGTTTAGCTCAGGCATTGAATATCCCTATTGTTCCAGTTTCGACGCTGATGGGATTAGCATATAACCTGCAGGGCTGCGAGGCATTAGTATGTCCGATCATGGATGCCCGCCGTAGTCAGGCATATTCATGCGTTTATGATGTGAGAGATAACCACGACTCGGATGATAAAACTGGCTCGGTACTGCTGACTGAAAACGACGATTCAGACAAATCGGATACAATAAAACTGATTCCGGCTCGCATGTGTGATGAGGCAGCTGAACCGATCGAAACAATTATTGACAGGCTGAAGGAATGGAACCGAGAGGTTATCTTTCTCGGCGACGGAGTACCGGTGTTCAGGGAGAGAATAATCTCTGAATTGGGGTTGGCTGATGGCAGTGTGAATGCATCTGACTCAGATACGCCTGATGTTTCTGAACAATCATCCGAAAACGGCATGACATCCGGTCTCGCCCGATTTTCATCGGATGCTGCGAGATACCAGCGTGCTTCATCCATCGTGGCATTAGGGCGTATACTTTTTGAAAAAGGACATGCCGTGCCGGCAGCGGATTTTGCACCGGGGTATCTGCGCAAGAGTCAGGCTGAGAGAGAACGGGAAGAAGGACGGAAATAATGACGTATCAACTCGATCATTTTTAAAATATTCTTGCATATCATGGGTATTATTGATATAATATCGTAAAGGGCAATGATACAGAGTGATTTGGAAGGAGATGATAGCATGGATTCCCAAAGATACTCTATGGAGGAATTGAAGAATCAGTATCCAGATAAATGGGTGATACTGGATAATTGTGATTGGATTAATAAAAGCACTGTAAAAAGTGGTGATCTAATTGAGATATGTGATGATGAGATAAGTGCAAAGCGTATGAAGTATCGCCATGAAGGGAGAAAATACACATATCGCAGAACATCTGAGGGCGGTTATTCAACTTATGTTCATTCTATAGGATATAGGGTGGAGGCGTGATGAAGACATTTAGTTTTGGGAAGAATAAAAAGAGGTTGACAAAAATGAAAATATCGATCACAATCTTTGACAGACAGACAGACAG
>JAGABX010000009.1 GCA_017614395.1 Eubacterium sp. | reverse complement strand
TTGCAGTATTTGCTGATACAGTAAACGATAAAAGTACCATAGAGATTGGATCCAATTATTGATGTATTCCTGATGTATGAACGGAGTATATCACATGAATCTTTAGATTTCAAGCGATTTGGCACGAACGGCCACCCACACGGCACGAGCGGTAAACATGGCATTATCGGTCATTACAGATACCATTGTGCGATGGAAAAAGCATACGATTCTCCTGATCCCGGCAAACTTTACCCGGAATCACAATGGTTCTTGACTTTTTATCAAAAAAAGCATATAATGTCATTTGTTGTTTTGGAATCAGAAGGACGGTGAACAGATGACAGATGCCGAATTTATGAACAGCATTACTACCGACAGCCCCTTCATGCGCGAGGCAATTGCTGAGGCAGCAGAAGGAATACATGCCGGTCACGGCGGTCCGTTCGGCAGTGTGATCGTCAGGGACGGAAAAATTGTCGGGCGAGGACATAACCGTGTACTCATCAATCACGATCCCACCTGTCATGGTGAAGTGGCTGCCATCCGGGATGCCGGAGCGCAACTGAAAACTCATGACCTGAGTGGCTGTGAACTCTACACTACCGGAGAACCCTGTCCGATGTGTCTGTGTGCCTGCATGTGGGCAAATATAGAAAAAGTTTACTATGGCTGCTCACTTGATGAAAACGCTGAAATAGGATTTCGTGACGAAAAACTAAACCACGTGATGAACAGCCTGAGAAATGATGAACGATTCGAGCCGGATCAAACTCATGAATCCCAGGCAGGCATCTCAGGACCGGCAGAGCATAAAGATTATCTGGAGCAGCTCGATCACGAAGCATGCAAATTGCTTTTTGATGAATATTCCAAAATTCAACACACACTGTATTAGGAGGAAAGAAAGATGAAGAAAAAAATAGTTGTTGTTATGGCGCTTGCCGCAGCCATGAGTTTCGGACTGACCGCATGCGGTGATGGCAAGAATGATGCGATCAGTGATGCTATCGATAGCGCTGCCGAGGATGTTGCTGATGCAATAGGTGACGTTGCAGATACCTTTTCCCTTGATTCAGGCAGTAATGAATCCGACGGAACAAGCTCAGACAGCGTCGATATGTCAACCGCAAAGGAAGAGACATGGGGCGTATTCACTATTTCAGTTCCGACAGGATTTGAGTTCAAAACAGGTGATACGCTGGATGAAAAATATGAAGGCTCCTGCTCTGTCAAAGAAAGCACCTTCAAGTATTTTGACATCGACATCTCCGACAAGGAAAACGGAATGAACCATTACAACTACAATAAAGAAACATACACAAACGAGCAGAAAGACGTCAGCGGGACAATCGGTGATTTTTCATGGACCGGTTTCCAGTACAGCGACGGATTCGGCGGTTACGGATTTGAGCTCTATACCGAGGTCGGAGACCAGGTATTGCGCATCTCCTCTGCAGGTTACGAATTCGGAAGCGCCGTTCCGGAGGCAATACTGGCCACGCTGCACGTGAAGGCGTGACTATACCCTTGATTTTGTATTTGATTTAGCACTATATCAATAGTTCCTGTTGGCTGATGTCAGCAGGAACTTTTTTCATAAAAATATATTCATGATCCGGAATCAAACGTCAACTCCCGAAAAACCGTAATTCATCGGCTTTTACACTATATTTTCTAAAAAAGTTCTTGCATTATACCACATATTGTGATATAGTAAAGTTCCAACCTTCTCCTGCCCGAAAAGGAGGGGTTTCTATGAGAGAATCTATCAATTGCAGAGTCTCAAAACGATTCATTAACCTGCCGGAAAAAGGCAAATCAAAAAAACAAATCCACAGACGAAACAAGTTCCATTGTCGTATCGTTATGGTGCTCGTGCCGGTGTTATTGCTTCAGGCAATCACCGTCTTCCAACAGCTTCAGACAACAGGCGCAGCAGCAAAAACTGTTCCGCAAGCATGTTTGAATCCCGGCACGAATCAGCAATTTCATTCACCGTCGGAAAAAGAGAGCGAAAAACAAGATGGACATGCGATCATCCAGAGGGGTAACGAAATAATTATCCTTTCATCCTACAAAGAAAACATGAAGATCGGAGAAACACGGACTCTCATAGCAGCAGCCAGCGGAGGCGTGGAAATAAAATGGAAGAGTTCTTCAACCAAAATCGCCGCCGTAAATCCGTATGGTGTCATCACCGCGAGAAAACCCGGCACCTGCCAAATCATTGCAAAAACACGGGAAGCCGAGGCAAAATGCACAGTCGTTGTTGAACCGACTGTGATAACACTGAACACCAAAGCTGTTTCGATAGAAAACGGAGCAACATTCCAAATGTGCGCAGACACCTCAAATAATACTCCGGTGGCTTGGAAATCATCAAAACAAAGTGTTGCTATCATCAGTGATTCAGGTCTTATTCAGGCTCTCAAACCGGGAACAAGCGTCATTACCGCAATTGCTGACGGATCAAAGGAAACTTGTTTGCTGACCGTAATGAAACCGACTATCAAACTGTCAGCTGATTCCGTAAAAATGTACCGAAATCAGGTAGTTCTGTTAAAAGCAACCGTATCATCAAATCGGGAAGTAACATGGATCTCAAACCGCCCCGGTGTAGCAACAGTTAATGAGTACGGACAGGTCACTGCGGTAAGACATGGTGAGGCACGGATCCGGGCTACGCTCGACGGTGTAACCAGATATTGCATTGTTACTGTTCAACCGCCCGTGATCCGCATTGACAAAACTACGATCACATTGAAAAAAGGCCAAACCTATTCATTGCAGGTTAGCGTTAGTTCCGGAGCCACACCTGCTTTTTCCAGTAGCAGCAAAAGGATAGCAACTGTCAGCGCAAACGGGGAGATACGGGCAAAAGCAAAAGGGAATTGTACGATTTCCGTTTCAGAAGACGGAACGACAGTAAAATGCAAGATAAAAGTAACTGAATAATTAAGTATTTATAATAAAAGATCTCATGGGCAGGAGAAGGTTTATCATTTGACAAACCGGTAAATGTCTTGTATCACTATTTCTTTTTCACTATCAGCTTGACGCCGTCTATGCGCAGGATGCTGACCACTGCATTCACGGGTATTACCGCCTCATCGTCCGCGCGGGCAACCCAATCCACATCTCTCAGGCGAACCCGGCCGGTATTTGCTGAATTGTTGATCTCCTCGATCACGAGCGCCTCCTCATGGAGCAGCTGATCCACATTTGTCGGCGTGATCGCTTTCGACATCCACCGTTTGGCAATCGGTCTGACCAGCAGCATCACTATAACGGACACAACAACGAATACGCCTATCTGCCACCAGATCGACACATCCCACACTGTCATTACAGCGGCAACCGTTGCACCGATAGAAAACCAGATAGTCGTCAGTCCCTGTGTAATGATTTCGATAATCAATGTCAGAATTACTATGCCGAGCCATATTAACAGCATTGTTTTTTCATCTACTAACATTTTCTTCCTCCTATTTTCAATCTATGACTGTTACCACATATGACAGCTCTGTCCTGCGGCTATTTCTCTCACCATGTACCGTTTCTCTTGCATTTTGGCTTTACTTCATTTCGAATGTATTCAAACACTGCATCCTCACCCTTATCCTGCAACATTGTCAGCAACGACTCCAGCTGAGCAGATGTTTTCGGATGCATAAATCTCTTCCCGCGTCCTTTTTCAAAATAACCCATAGGTTTAGTCTCGTCATACTTGTCATCAAAGTATATTTTACTCGCAGCCAAACGATCACAAAACATCTCCACAACATATCGAATCGGCATGCGCACCGGTTCCTTTTTCCTGGTTTTCATGTTGTAATCGTTCCAGTATTCAAAGTGATGTTTGTTCCGTCCCTGGTGGTGCAACCATGCCCGCGAGTATCCTTTGCGCAGGCGCGCTCCGATATTCGGGCTGCGATCCTTTCGATAATAAATAATGCCTTCGAAAAACTCCGTCGGCGAGTATTTGGACAGATCATGAAAAAGCCCCTGCTTCAGAATACCGCATTTATAACAGTGCCTGATCACTAAATGCCTATGACGTGTTATGGTTAAAAAGTGTTCCTTGATATACAATGTTTTTTCCTCATAAAAAGTTTCGTTAAATTGTTAAATTAATGAAATAATCCGTGCACATTCTGCCGGAGGATCAAAGTAAACACAGTGTTTTTTTCGTTTACTATAATTTATTCAACATCGATAATTACATATTCCGATTTAGTTCCCGTTTTAAATTTCATCGCCCAATCAGCTATTCCGGAGGTGACAATAAAATCAGTGTCATTCCGTCGCTCATATCCGTAGGTCCCGTCATTTATGCCCAGCCATTCTCCGACATAATTAACCGGAAAAAGCTGCCCCCCATGCGTGTGACCGGACAAAACCAGATCAGCGGACGTCTGCGATTCTTTTTCATAATCCATCGGCTCATGGTCGAGAACAATTATATATTTACTCTCATCCACTCCCCTCAACAATTCCGATATGTCCATCCTGTCGTTGATAAGCGCATCCGCGCGTCCCACGATGCACAGATCTCCGACATATGAAATCTCATCCTCTAAAACATGTACGTTATTTTTTTCCAGCTCCGCCCTGAGATCTGCGGCGGAAAAATCCCTTCCGCGTCCGTAAACGCCCTTGTCATGATTTCCAAATGAAAACCAGACTCCGTATTTTGCGTCGATCGTTCCGAGTGCTGCGCTCGCGCGGATCATTTCCTCCCTGTTTGACCAGTCATCCACGTAATCACCCGGAATCAGAACTATGTCAGGTGACTGTTTTTTTATCTCCTCGATCCATCCGGCAAAACCCTCACCGTCAAATACCGCGCCTATATGCGAATCGGCAAACATCGCAATCCGTGTCGGTGAAATATTCTTGTCGGTATATAAAGTGTATTTCGTCTGCCAGACATTACAGCAAAGCCAATATGCAATAGCGAGATAAACAATCATTGATACAATTGCCAGCCAGCCCTGCCAGCAAATCTTAAAATCTCTTCCGCTGACCTTCCTGATTATCCGAAAAACAAGACTGAACAAGGCAAAAAAAGCCAACGCATGCAGAAAAACAATGACCGCATTAACAAAACCCATCAACACGATCACAGCTGCAAAACAAACTGCAACTGTGCCTGATGAAACGAGCGATCTCTGCCATTTTTTATCGATTCGCTTAATGAGTCCGAACCTGCTGACTGCAACCGACAGGTACACGCCGCCGAACACAAGCGCGAGCCCCGTCGCTACTAATAACAAAATCCAAATGCTCATTTATTCCACCCTGTTATCTATGGCATACTTTCCGGGAACCGGGTTCACTGTATTGTGTCCTTCGGGGGACGAGGTCCCAGCGGACTGATGCCGTACTTTTTCATCAAAAGGCGCATATATACCGGCATCAGAATAAAGATCAGGATATATCCGACTACAAAACATATTCCAAGCGAGGGAAGGAACATACCGAGAAATGGTGGCTGGTTTTCAGGAGCAACGTGGCTCTTCATCATAAAATATGACATCAGCACCATTAAAAAAGTCAGTATAGGAGTATAGATCAAATCCGAGATCAAACTCTCGATATACCGGCCTATGATATCGTTTCCATGTTTTTTCACAATACTCTGATGAATCCGTCCCATCGGTATAACTAAACCGATTATCAGGCTCACAACCGTACTTCCGACAAATCCCAGCAAAAAGCCAAGCGTGTTAAACTGACCTGACTGAACCATACCGATCAGGTTCCCGGTAAGTGATAAAATCAAGCTTAGTGTAACTCCCATGCACATACTCATTGACCTGGAAACTTTCTTCATGGCTTTGTTATTCATTCTGTCGGATCCTCCCTTAGTTTTTAATCCTGCAGAGACAATATCGAAAAACACAATGACTATTTCATTTACTATTTAATTATGCAAAAAGCACCTCTGTCGCTATGAGATGCTTTTTAATTAACTATTGATGTTTCAGTTCTGACCGTAATATGCGTCAGCGCCGTGTTTACGATAATAGTGTTTATCCATCAGATACTGTGGCGCGCGATTCACATCGGGATTCAGCGTCATGGTGTGATGCGCCATCTCGGCAACCTTGTCCAATACAACAGCGTTATAAACAGCATTAGCCGGTGATGTTCCCCACGTAAACGGTCCGTGGTTTTTCACAACAATTCCCGGCACCTCCATCGGATCACGGTCACCGATAGTTTCTATTATAACAAGCCCGGTATTGCGCTCATAGGCTACGTTGATTTCCTCTGCGGTCAGATCCCTGGTGCAGGGGATATCACCGTAAAAATAATCCGCATGCGTAGTACCGAGCGCAGGGATCGCCATGCCCGCCTGCGCGAAGGTTACCGCCCATGTCGAATGGGTATGTACCACGCCGGCAAGGGAATCATACGCGCGGTACAATTCAATATGCGTTGCCGTGTCTGAGGACGGACGATAATGTCCTTCCACTACATTCTGGTCAAAATCCACAACAACCATATCACTCGGTTTCAACTCGTCGTACTCAACACCACTCGGCTTGATTACGACGTAATTATTCTCTCTGTCTATGCCGCTGACATTTCCCCATGTATAGATCACGAGCCCTTTTTCAACCAGCTCCATATTTGCTTCATAGACTTCTTTTTTTAATCCTTCGAGCATATCCATCCTCCTCTAAACATGCAGGTTTATCTGACTGAAGCCGTCCGGTTGCCGTTCCTATTTAACAACAACACTGCGGCTGAGACCTAACTCCTCGCGGCCCTTTGATGAATCAGCGTACTTCTTCATTTTTTTGTTTTTAATTATGAGAGTTTCCAAGCCTGAAGTACCCTTGAACGCATCCTTTCCGATCTTGTTTATCTTCTTTCCCAGGGTGACCTTTTTCAGTCCGCGGCAGTTCATAAATGCCCTGGCACCGATAACTTTGATCTTCGGAATGTCGAGTTCCTTCAGCGATTTACATTCGTAAAATGCTTTCTTCTTGATCAGGGAAACCTTGCTTTTTGCAAACGAGAAGGATTTCATGTTAATACATTTGTTAAATGACGCCTCTCCTATCTCCTCTATATTTTTGCCAAGTTTGACAGTCCGGATGCTTTTTTCTCCGACAAACGCATTGTATGAAATTGCCTGAACCTTATATGTATTTCCCAGCACCTTCAGTGTATCGGGGAATTTGATGTTTTTCTTCTGTGATTTTTTGGCATCTCCACTGAAACCATATACATACAGATTGTCAGTCGCGTTGTAATCATCATCCATCCTAACATAGTATTCTATTCCCTTATCATATATTTCATACTCGTCGCTGAGCCTTGCATTTTTCTTTACACTTTCAGGCACTTCGAGTTTCTCGGGATACTCAAAAAAAGTATGATAAGAAACATATTCGGTATCCATACTCGTGCTGAAATAGCGTTGCTCATCTATACGATATATTTCTCCGTCATCCACACCTATGTAAATTGCGATTGGCATATAATACGGATCTTCTTCCAGGTCACTGTAGGTTGAAGAATACAGGCTGGGATCCGACTCCGGAACATCAAAAACATAACATCTGTTTCGCTGATCATCGGGTCCGATTACCCACTCAATGCCCATATACTGATAGGTGCTTGCCATGGGAAAACCATCTTTTAATTCATTAAGTATTTCTTTGAAATAGTACTCAATGTAATCCTCTACATCTTCATCATCGATCGGATCAAATGAATAGGCTAATTCATCATTATCATTATAATAGCCCTCATAATAAATCTTGTTTTTAAAATCCATCCAATCTAATTCATCATCGAGACCGGTCTCGCGGCTGTTAAAGTATTCCGCATCTACCCCGGTCAGGACCGCCCCTACCCTATTCACGGTATCATAAGCATAAAAAGACCATGAATCAGAACTGTCCAATGTATAGGCAACCGTGCTGTGTGTCTTATGCTTCTCTATAGCCGCCTTTACGGCTTCCAGCGCCTGTGCCTCCGTAAACTCCTCCGCTGCCTCTGATGGTTTTGCCGTTATGACTGCTCCCATCACCATTGCTAACGTTAATGCAACTGCCGTCATCCTTTTTATAAACCTCATGTGTCCTCCTTTCGGTAATCCCGCGCATTTTGAAAAAGATAATCCATTTCCCGGCGGAATCACACCTGAATCCAGTTTTCATTTACTCCAGTATATGTTCAACGCCTTTTTCAATGATCGACCGAACATGGTCATCATCCAATGAATAGTAGATGGTCTTGCCATCGCGACGAAACCGGACCAGCCGGTTCGCTTTCAACACACGCAGCTGATGTGATATTGCGCTCTGAGTCATTGAAAGCCGATCCGCAATATCCGACACGCATAGTTCTCCGTCAAAAAGCTCATACAGAATCCGTATGCGCGTTGTATCACCGAATACTTTAAAAAGTTCGGCAAGATCATACAACTCCTCCTCTGTCGGCATATATTCACCTCCGGTTCTCTCTCTCCCATGTTATGCACGGTACCACATGCTTAGCCTGTCACACTTCCTCACCGTGCACAGCCAACGATCACGCTACTGTTCTGGCCTCCGAAACCAAACGAATTGCTCATGGCATAG
>JAGABX010000008.1 GCA_017614395.1 Eubacterium sp. | reverse complement strand
TTTCAAGCAAATATTGAAAAAAGGAAGTGGACGAAATAATCTCACGCCCACTTCCAATGATTTGCTTCTTACGTAAGTATCAAATCCATTTAAAAATTAATTCTTGTTGTCCTGTTGTTCTTTCCACTTTTCCAAAAGAGAAATGATTATGCGTTCGCGCTCGGGTGTAGACATGTACTTCGGAAAATACTGATTGAGTTTTCTCTTAGTGAAAATAATCTTTTCCGGAGCATCGGGTACGTTCTTTTTTCCATTAAGATTTAACCAAACGGCTTTTCGCTGTTTTCATTCGTTTCGATCATTTTTAGCACTTCTTCTCTGTCTCGTTTCAGATTGACGCTCGAGCTGATGCCGGCAGAACGGACGATCTCCCTCACCGCCCGCTCCAGTGACCGGCGGCTCCCCTTGCGGATCCTCAGACACAGACAGTTATCATACAATCGGTCACCCGGCAGTATGATCCGGTACAGATTGATCCCTGCGTTGAGACAAAGCCAGTTCTTGGGATTCTCCCAACGATAGCCCCTGTCAAGACGCTTCGACGGAGGCGTGGTTTCCACCGCGAGACTCAGCTCCGGCACATACAGGGCTATGGGAATGCCTATCACCTCATCGGATCCGAATACGGGCGTGAATCCTTTCTTCTGAACATAATATGCCACTGCCCCGAGTCTCAGGCGATAGTCCTCACTCGCCTTGCAGATGGCACACTTCGGTTCGCTGACACCATCCGGGATCTTCCCACGGATATAGCGGCCGCAACTGCATTTTCTCCTTGACCGTTTCTCCGAAGAATTCTTTTCCGAACAAACAGGACAGCCGGCTCCGCCTTTCACACGGGTATCGATCACGGCATTCCACTCATTACCGCACTGTCCACACTTCCAAATGACATTCTCCCTTGACTTCGACCATACTTCAGATGGATGTTTCTCATTCTTTTCTGACCATTCAGCTACTATCTCCGGGTGCTCTGACTGCAAATCATTCACTCCCGGCTTAAAAAAGTGACCGGCGCATACCGGACATCCGCTCCCATTCACCCGGTCCGCTATCCTGGCCTTCCATTCATGGCCGCACACATGACATTTCCACCAAACAGACCTGGGCGAATGTCTCGTTACTTCATCCGGCTGCAATGGCAGATTTTTCTCCGACCACTCTTCTGTAGCATACGAATAGCCCGACACTAAATCATTAAAGCCCCGCAACACCCGATTCCCCGCACAAAATGGACATCCTGAACCATTCCCCCTGTTTTTTACTGTAGCATTCCATGTGTGTCCGCAGATACCCTTCCATATGATGCTTTTGTTAGAACCAAATGAAACATCCTCCGGATCTATGGGGTTTTCATCTGCCCACTCGGTCAGAAGATGTGGATAAACCTCTGCTACCGACCTTGTCTTTCTTCCATTCTCTGTGAACATATTTGTAGTACCTCCCAGTTGTACGCAACCCACGAAAAAAGGCACTTCCCAAGTATTTCACTTAGAAAGTGCCTGAATAAGACATTAATAATCCGGTTTTCATTTGACTTCCGAATGATCAAAACATCGCTTCAAAACGGCATAAAACGGTACCTTGCAGAATAGGCTGTTTGACTGTTTGTAGTACTTTTGTAGTACCAGCCTGTTTTTCGGCTTGATGACATGCCCGAAACCACCGGAATTCCGTTGTTTTACTTGTCAATGCTCTTCAACGTCGGGAACAGTATCACGTCCCTGATCGCCGGCTGATTCGTCAGCAGCATCACCAGACGGTCGATTCCATACCCGATACCTCCCGTCGGGGGCATGCCGATATCGAGAGCGTTCAGGAAATCGGCGTCGGTATGGTTTGCCTCCTCGTCACCGGCGGCAAACGCCTCCTCCTGCGCTGCGAAACGCTCGCGCTGGTCGATCGGGTCATTTAACTCGGAATACGCATTGCACATCTCACGTCCGTAGATGAACAACTCGAATCTCTCAACCAATGAAGGATCCTCCGGCTTTTTCTTGGTCAGAGGCGAGATCTCAATCGGATGATCCATGACAAACGTCGGCTGGATCAGATGCTCCTCAACATACTCCTCGAAAAACAGGCTGATGATATCGCCGCGTTTGTGGCGCTCCTCGTATTCTATGTGATGCTCCTTGGCCAGAGCCTTGGCCGCCGCATCATCGGTAATCTCGTTAAAATCTATATTCGCATACTTTTTAATGGCATCGATCATGGTGATCCGTTCGAACGGCTTGCCGAGGTCGATCTCAACATCCTGGTACGGTATCAGCGTTTTGCCGCACACGGTCTCGGCTACGTGACGGAACATGTTCTCGGTCAGGTCCATCATCCCGTGATAATCGGTATATGCCTGATAGAGCTCCATCAACGTGAACTCCGGGTTATGGCGTCCGTCAGTTCCCTCGTTACGGAACACACGGCCGATCTCGTAGACCTTTTCCAATCCGCCGACGATCAGTCTCTTCAGATACAATTCCAGCGAGATGCGCAGATTTCTGTCCTCATCCAACGCGTTATAATGCGTTGTGAACGGTCTGGCCGCTGCCCCGCCGGCGTTCTCAACGATCATCGGAGTCTCAACCTCCATAAATCCCTGCGCATCCAAAAACGCGCGGATCTCGTGAATGATCTGCGAACGCTTGATAAATGTGTCACGAACCTCATCATTCATGATCAGGTCGAGATAACGCTGGCGATAACGCATATCGGTATCGGTGAGACCGTGGAATTTCTCCGGCATCACCTGGATCGTCTTGGTCAGCAGAACGATTTTTGAGGCATGCACGCTGGTCTCGCCTGTCTTGGTTTTGAACACCTCGCCGGTGATAGTATAGATGTCGCCGATATCAGCCTTTTTAAATACCTTGTAATCCTCCTCGCCGACATTGTCGCGAGCCACATATGCCTGGATGTCGCCCTTCAGGTCGCGAAGCTTGCAAAATGACGCCTTGCCCATGACGCGCTTGGTCATCATACGTCCGGCGATCGTAACCTCCTGCCCCTCCAATTCATCGAAATTATCAAATATGTCCGTTGAATGATGTGTCACGTCGCATTTCGTGATCACAAACGGATCGCGTCCGTCAGCCTGCAGCGCGGATAATTTGTCACGCATGACCTGCTGCAACTGATTTATGTTTTCCTCTG
The DNA here is from genome assembly GCA_017614395.1 of Eubacterium sp. Classification (GTDB taxonomy): domain Bacteria; phylum Bacillota; class Clostridia; order Lachnospirales; family Lachnospiraceae; genus Eubacterium_F. The sequence continues at coordinate 5,193 of JAGABX010000008.1, read as the reverse complement.
CCATTATTCCCTCCTGGTTTTATGTTCCCACCGCTACACGCCACTGCTGCATCAGTGCCATATCTAATGGTTTTTCCATCTGTGGCGGCTCCGGTGTATCATTCAGTCTCAAATCATCTGCTAAACGAAAGCACCTTGTACTTCAGCAGTCCGGCCGGTGTCTCAACCTTTACGGTCTCGCCCTTTTTCGCGCCGATGAGAGCCACTCCGATCGGTGACTCGTTTGAGATACGATGCTCAAGTATGTTTGCCTCGGTCGAGCCGACGATCTGGTACTCCTCATCCTCCTTCAGCTCCATGTCACGGATCTTGACGGTACATCCCGTAGTGATAACCGTTCCGTCCCCCTCATCCTCGATGATCTCATAGTTTGTGAGGATCAGTTTGATCTGTTCGATACGTGCCTCTATATCCCTCTGCTCGTCCTTGGCTGCATCATATTCGGCGTTCTCTGAAAGGTCTCCGAGCTCACGCGCCTCAGCGATCTTCCTCCGTACTTCCTTTCGTTTGTGGACCTCCAACTCATGAAGTTCATCATTCAGTCTTTTTAATCCCTCACGTGTCAGCAGGTGTTTTTTTTCTTCTGCCATTTGAAAATCCTCCTCAAATACTTTTTATATCATACTGTCTTTTATTCTCAACAAAAGTGTGCTGAGCGAAAACTCAACACACCTTGTTATTGTTCATGTAATACGGCATGTCAATCGAGCTATGCCGGATTGTGACTGTTACTTAATCGAAATGTCTATGCTGCTGTTCTGCAACAGGTTATCCAACTCCTCGTTGCCGCGCGCCAGGAGATTTTTAATGATATCCCAAGCATCGGAAACACCTCTCTCGTATCCGATCTTGACACCCTGGTTGTAACCTGTGGAATAGTCAAGATTCTCCTCCTGTGCCGCTATTTCCTCATTCGCTGCACGAAAACCCTCCTGATAACTCTCCTCTGTAGCCTTCGCCAGGGAAGCAATCAACTCGTCGATCTGCGACTGTGATAATATTGTATGGTCATTCACTGCCATCTTATCTCCTTTCTCCGGAACGGGCAAATTCTCACGCTCACACCCGCTCCCAAACATATACAGATATTCTAACACATTCAAACCAAAAAATCTACTATTATTTTTAAAAAGTTAGAGATTTCCGTCGTCCTGCAAAATCCTCCACATCCAACAGGCGTACGATATCATTCGCCGTTCACGAGTTTTCTCACCGCGTCACGCACCTGCTCCATCTGTTCATCCTGTGAGATCGTCGCCTCACCGTCACCTCTCTGGAATCCGTAATCACCGAACTGGCTGTGGTTGCCCCCTTCTATCGACACCTCCGTCGTATTCAAGGGGAGATTTCCCTTGTTTTCGTTATAATCCTCCCAGTCCATCACGTGGTCATTCGTTGCGGTGATCGCCAGCGCTGATACCGAATCATCTATCTTTGCGGTCGAATAAGCCGCTAAAAGTATCATTCCCCGGATTTTATCACCATGCGACGCAGCATATATCCCTGCCATCGCGCCACCTAATGAATGTCCGCTGATATACCAGTTCTCATAATTGTACTCATCGATCACGTCGTCCGCCTTGTTCTTGCCCAGGAACGCCATATGCAGAGGCATCTTTATTAAAAAGCAGTCGATTCCGGCATCCGCGATCATTTGCATCAACGGGGCATATGCTTTTTCATCAACCTTGGCTCCCGGATAAAAAGCAATCGCATCCCGTGTTCCCGGTCCGTCAAACAAATATCCCTGATCGATCTCACTGACAGCCACCGTATCAGTACTGTTCATGTATTTCAACGCATTATCAGTGGCGTGTGAATAGAAACTGAAATATATTAAACCACCCGGAACATATAGCACAAAGAGTATCAAAAGAAAGGTGACAACACGCCTGCGCGTGGTCAGCCGTCCCTCTCTCCTGCGTTTCAGATAAATCAGCCTGGTGATGATCATCGAAATCCCGAATGACGCCAACAATGCTGACAATGATATTATAATTGCTTTCATAATTAACTATAATATCATATTTTTTATCATTTGTCAAAAAAAGCAAAGGATCCCTCACGTTGATTCGATCAGGACCCTTTGCCCGAAGCCGTATGCCGTTCATGGCTCCGATAAACTATAGGTAACGCACCAACCAAATGCGTCAACCAAAAAACTAACCACGCCTCACCATATTATGCTGTGAGTATTATAACACATTATGTGTCACAGAACCGTCACAGTCAGGCATAAAGTTCAACTAACTTCTTCAAATGCTCATAACGAGCCTTTGCTGCCTCCTCGGATTCTGCAAACAGCTTGTCTGCGCGATCCGGGAACGGCTTGATCAGACGTGTGTAACGAGCCTCGTTGTTCAGGAAATCCTGATAGCCCGCAAAATCAACACCCTTCTCTGATGTAAATGTGAACGGATTCTTGCCCTCAGCCTTGAGTGCCGGATTGAATGAGAACAGGTTCCAGTATCCGGCCTTGACAGCCTTCTTCATCTCATCCTGGCAGTGGTTCATGCCGCCCTTTGCGATTCCGTGGAGTTCGCACGGAGCGTAGCCGATGATGAGTGACGGACCGTTGTATGCCTCTGCCTCAGCAATAGCCTTTACAGCCTGTGCCGGGTTGGCTCCGAGCGCGATCTGTGCCACATATACGTAACCATAGCTCATGGCAATCTCGGAGAGAGACTTTTTACCGATCTCCTTGCCGGCTGCAGCGAACTGGCAAACCTCACCGATATTGGAAGCTTTGGAAGCCTGACCACCGGTGTTTGAGTACATCTCCGTATCGAATACCATTACGTTGACATTCTCGCCGGATGCCAATACATGATCCAAACCGCCGAATCCGATATCGTATGCCCATCCGTCACCACCGAAGATCCATGTGGATTTTTTGGACAGGTAGTCCTTCTTCGCAAGGATATCCTTGCAGCTGTCACAGCCGCATGCCTCCATAGCCGCAATCAAAGCATCTGCCGCAGGTCCGTTCTCACGTGTGTTATCCTTGGTCTCGAGGTATTTCTCGATAGCAGCCTTAACCTCAGGCTTTGCATCATCCTTCATAGCCTCAAGCTTCTCAATCAGCTGGTCACGCAGGTACTTCTGTCCGAGATGCATACCTAAACCATGCTCGGCATTATCCTCGAACAATGAGTTTGACCATGCAGGTCCCTTGAGTGAATCCTTGTTAACAGTATACGGCGCGGTAGCTGCCGGGTTACCCCAGATAGATGAGCAGCCTGTTGCGTTTGATACAAACATATGCTCGCCGAAAAGCTGTGTGATAAGTCTTGCATATGAGGTCTCGGCACAGCCTGCGCATGAGCCTGAGAACTCGAGAAGCGGCTGATTGAACTGGCTTCCCTTCGGTGTGGTGTCCGCAAATCCGGAATCGTCTTTCTTGCCGACATTTGCAACTAAATAATCGAATACCGGCTGCTCGGCTGCCTGTGACTCCTGAGGAACCATCTTCAGGGCTTCATCAGCCTTCGGACATACGGTGATACACTCACCGCAGCCCATACAGTCAAGCGGAGACACGCTCATTGTAAATTTGTAAGCGCCTGCCTTCGGCTTCATTTCGGAAATCTTCATCTGGGATGGAGCTGCGCTCGCCTCAGCGTCCGTCAGAAGGAACGGACGGATGGTGGCATGTGAACATACAAATGCGCAGTTGTTACACTGGATACAAGCCTCCGGATCCCACTGCGGAACCATAACTGCGGTACCGCGTTTCTCATATGCAGATGCGCCTGTTACGAATTGTCCGTCCGGATTATCAGCAAATGCGGATACCGGCAGGCTGCCGCCGTCCATCTTGGAAATCGGCTCTAACAGGTCACGTACAAGCTTAACAACCTCCGGACGACCACTCAGCTCCTTAGCCGGTGCATCCGGTGCAGGGTTCTTCCATGAATCCGGAACCTCTACCTTGTGGATAGCGTCCACGCCGGCGTCGATAGCCTTGTAATTCATCTCAACGACTGCGTCACCCTTCTTGGAGTAGGACTTTTTAGCAGCCTCCTTCATGAATGTAACAGCCTCGTCGATCGGCATAACATCAGCCAGTTTGAAGAAAGCTGACTGCAGGATTGTGTTGGTACGTTTGCCCATACCGATCTCGATAGCCTTGTCAATGGCGTTGATGGTGTAAAGCTGAATGTTGTTATCAGCAATATACTTTTTAGCAGCGGCATTGAGGTGTTTCTCCAACTCCTCATCCGACCACTGGCAGTTGATCATGAAAACACCGCCCGGTTTTACGTCCTGGGCCATCTTCATTCCCTGTGTTACATATGCAGGGTTGTGGCAAGCCACGAAATCAGCCTGGTTGATGTAGTACGGGCTGCGGATCGGGTTGTCACCGAAACGCAGGTGCGAGATTGTCACACCGCCTGTCTTTTTAGAATCATACTGGAAATAAGCCTGGATGTACTTGTCTGTGTGGTCACCGATGATCTTGGTGGAGTTTTTGTTTGCTCCGACAGTTCCGTCACCGCCGAGACCCCAGAACTTGCACTCCTTGGTTCCCGGTGCACTTGTGATCGGCGCCGGTTTAACCTCAGGAAGTGAGAGGTTGGTCACATCATCCACGATACCGATAGTAAATCTCGGCTTCGGATCAGCCTTCTCCAGCTCCTTGTAAACAGCGAATACCGATGACGGCGGAGTATCCTTGGATCCCAGTCCGTAACGGCCGCCGGTCAGGATGACATCGTTCATGCCTGCCTCGCGAAGCGTAGTTGCCACATCGAGGAACAGCGGATCACCGAGTGAACCCGGCTCCTTGGTACGGTCGAGAACGGCGATCTTTTTCGCGGTCTTCGGAATAACCTTGAGAATAGCCTTCGGTGACCACGGACGATACAGGCGAACCTTGATGAGTCCGACTTTTTCACCCTGAGCGGTCAGATAATCGATAACCTCCTCAGCCACGTCACAAATGGAGCCCATCGCGATGATCACGCGGTCAGCATCCGGTGCGCCGTAATAGTTGAACAGGTCATAGTTGGTGCCGAGCTTCTCGTTGATCTTTTTCATGTATTTCTCAACAACGGCCGGCAGTGCATCGTATGCCTTGTTGCAGGCCTCGCGGTGCTGGAAGAAGATATCGCCGTTCTCATGAGAACCGCGTGCTGCCGGATGCTCCGGATTCAGCGCGTGCTTACGGAACTCCTCAACTGCGTCCATCGG
>JAGABX010000083.1 GCA_017614395.1 Eubacterium sp. | reverse complement strand
CTCCGCTGCTTCCGTGTAGTTTACATAACAATCGGGCTGACAAATATAGTAATACCCCTTGCAATTTTGCTGATTTTGTGTTATATCAGATGGGTGAGAAACTACATCGCCCTGACGTGATCGAGTCGTTTTATGATCAAGTTTGTTTAGTAAGCATATGTGTTAAAAAGGAGTTCGGAAAACTTTTTCTGTTTCTGACAGCGGGGAGTGATATGATAAGAGTACAGTAGCTACGTATTGTTTAGGAGGAAAATTACCATGGGAAGAGAAGAAAATGTACAGGTATTTGAGGATACGAAAAAAATGTATCTCAACATCAACAAATTGAAGAATTCTATCGGTGAATCACTAAGCGGACAGCGGATTTATCCGGAAACCGAGTCTGTGAAAAAACCGGAGAAAAAGGACTATGACACCCGCGTGGTCGTAACACGCAGTCGCAGCATCGAGGCGGCCATGAATTATCGCGGGAAAAAGGTATGCGTCCACAATTTCGCATCCGCGACCAATCCCGGCGGAGGAGTGGAGCGCGGCTCGTCAGCGCAGGAGGAATGCCTGTGCCGCGTCAGTACGTTGTTCCCATGTCTCAGTACGCAGATAAATTTTGACGGCTTCTACCAGCCGCATAGGAATATGCATAACCCGGTTTACAACGCGGACTGCATTTTCACGCCGGGCGTGACCGTGTTCAAATCTGACAAGGCAGTACCGGAGCTGTTACCGGAGAATGAGTGGATGCAGGTCGACATCATCACCTGCGCGGCGCCGAACCTGCGCGCAAACCCGTCCAATGCCATGAATCCGTATGCCGGGAACAAACCTGCGAAACTGTCGGAACAGGAGCTCCTGGATATTCATAAAAAGCGTGGCCGGCGTATTCTCGATATAGCAGCGGCAAATGGTTGCGAGGTGGTAATTCTCGGAGCGTTCGGCTGTGGCGCGTTCCGGAACGATCCGAAGACTGTAGCGAGAGCCTACCGTGAAATCCTGAACGACTATGACGGATATTTCGACACCATCGAATTCGCCGTTTACTGTTCGCCACATGATATCGGAAATTACGACGCGTTTGACAGGGAGATGAACCTGCTGTAGGGTAAATAGGAATTTGGCAAACAAAATGCTGTTTACGTTTGTTATAATCCTGCTGTCAGGTATGGATTGAAAGGCTGTTGAAACAAATGGAATTCTGAAACAGGGATAGATTTGTAATGAAAACAAGTGTAACAATTATTGTCGATAATACATCTGACAGGGGGATCCCCGGCGAGTGGGGTCTCTCTGTTTTAATTGATTATTCGGATAAAAAGATCCTCCTCGACGCCGGCTCATCGGATCTGTTTTTGGAGAATATGAGCAAACTCGGCATTGACGTGAAGGATATCGATTACGCTGTGCTCAGCCACGCGCATTATGATCATGCAAACGGGATGCCGGCCTTTTTAGATAACAATACAAAGGCCAGACTTTTTATGAGAGAAGGAACGGCAGCGGACTGTTACCGTGACAAGGAGGGCGGACGGAAATACATCGGAATCCCGCAGACATTATTGGGGGAATACATCGACCGGATAGAAATAGTTTCCGCTGATTACAAATTGATGGATGGTGTGTACCTGATTCCGCATAAAACTCCGGGACTGGTAGAATTAGGAAAACGAGAGCGGATGTTTCGGCAGATGAACAACGGCTGGATTATTGATGACTTCTCCCATGAACAGAGTCTCGTTTTCGATACGGATCGTGGACTCGTGATCCTGAATTCCTGTTCACACGGCGGTGCGGCAAACATCATTAACGAAATACGGGAAACTTTCCCCGATAAAAAAGTATATGGCATGATCGGAGGATTCCATCTTTACAACAAAACGGATGAGGAGATTCGCGCGTTTGCGGAAAAAGTCAGGGAAACAGGTATCGAATACATCTGCACAGGCCATTGCACTGAGGAACGCGCTTTTTCTATTCTGAAGGAGGAACTCGGGAGCATAGTTGATCAGATGCGTGTTGGGATGAGGGTGGAGTTTTGAGATAGCATATCGTGTATTGTTAACACGAGCTCGAGTTGGGATGGTGATATGCGTTCCGGTTGGGAATTCCAATAAAACAGCCAGTGGCTTTTGGGAAGATAGTACACGCTGAGTTTTATGATGGAACATACCGGTATTTAAAAAGTATCGGTATTGAGGAGGTAAAAATGAGTATTCGAACTGAAAATGCAATGAAGGATGTTCATCGTTATCTTGATGAGTTGGACACCTCTAATATGACAATTGATGAGATTAACGAAAAGCTTGCTGAATTTGCAGCAAGTCAGCATGATAATCCCAGGGAACCGCTATCAGAAAAAACCGCAAAGACAGCCGATGATTTCATGGAGCTTGCGGAAGAGTCAGACAACAAATCTGACTGTTTTCGTCTTGCCAAAAAAGCACTTAGTCTCGAACCGGACAATATTGATGCAAAATACATGGTTGTAGATTGCGGTTCAAAAGATCCATTTGATTTTATGAGAAAACTGAAGGCGCTTGTAAAGGAAGCCGGCCAGATTATGGAAAAACAGGGATATATGGAGCCGGAGTATATCGGCGGTCATTGGCAGGCGCTGGAAACCAGACCATATATGCGAGTATGTGAGCGTTATATGACATTTCTCAAGGACATGGGGATGCTTGGCGCGGCTGCTGAACAAGGAGAGGAGATCATCCGGCTGAACAAGAATGACAATCAGGGGGTGCGATATGTATTGATGCATATCTCTGCGCATTTAGAAAGAGAAGACGATGCAAATAAACTTTTGGAGAAATACTCGGAGCATGATGAAATACAGATGATAATGCCAATGGCTGTTCTGTATTATAAAAAAATGGATTTTGAAACGTCTGAGAAGTATCTAAAAAGACTGATTCGCCTCAACAAAGATGCCAGGCGGTTTTTCAAAGAATTCAGACTCGAGTCAGTTATTGATGAGTTTGATCGCCTGATGAAAAAAGGGATGTATGGTCTGGGAAGAGACGAATTAGTTGTTGCAGTGGGTGAAAACCGGTATTTGTATGAGGGAACTTTGGGGTTCTTTGTCTGGGCAAAAACGCTGAAACTCTGATTGGAAAGATCTTCTTCGGCGTGACTGGTCTCACTCCACCCCCACCACATCCCGATTTGTTTGCAACGGGTCACTTCAATAGGAGTTCAAAGCCATATTTGTGACAAAAGCGCCGTCTTGCGGCGCTTTTTCTGTCTGAATGGTTAAATTTTGTGACTGAATGTGTCTTGTAACGATTTCCGATTTGTGGTACAATATGGGCAAGGAAGTATGTGTGCAATTCGACATGCGAAAGTGTTGGACAATTCAGATTTTGATGTGCTGGCAAGAAGCTGTTAAGGAGGAGGAGACGAACATGGACAAGGAATATGAAGAGTTTATGGAAAGCCTCATGAGTGAGATTCCCTCACATGCAAGGAAAGATTTCTCGCCGACAGACATCCGATTTCTGAGGGACGGATATACCTCGGATGATCCGGAAGAAATAGCAAATATCCGTGATACAAATCTGCGGTACAATCATGGACTTGAATCGGATGTTCTCAAGGGTGACTTTTTATTCATAGTGTTTCCGGGCGAACATGAATTCACGGTACGCATCCATTGTGGGTCATTATTTGATACCTATCGAAATGACGGGATAGACAAGGTGTGGCATGACTTGGAAGAATCGTTTGAACAGGTGCGTGAACAAATTGATTCTCCGACAATCGAGCTTTTGTCCACTGGAAAATATGAACCAGTAAAGAACAGGCTGTTTATCAGACCGCTTAATTATAACGATAACAGAAATAGCCTAAAGGGGCATGTCTACAAGAGGTTTGGCGACATGGTGTTTGTCCTCTACGCGCTGATTCAGAATTATGTACCGGGTGAGACAAACAATCTGATGTCGATAAAAGTGCCGGCTGACATAGTAAATGGATGGAATGTTGACCTTGACGAGGTTTGGGAGGAGGCGATGATCAATACATTTGTCATGTCTCCGCCGAGAGTATATTTTTCACCCGACGAGGCGGAAAATGCTACATATGAAAAAGGTGTATTTATGTCACCGGTAGCCTCTGTTGCGAAATTTTCGCCGAACCAGCATCCGACGGTTACAACAACCACATGGCTGAATGGTGCAATCGCGATGTTCTATCCGGGCGTAGCCAAGCGATTGTATGAATTGTTTGAGGATGAGTATTTCATTGTATTCACAAGTATACACGACGCAACTTTACACAAGGTCGGCACGACACGGGCGATTGTTCTCAAGAGAAAAATCAAGGATCTCAATTCGCATTTTGCCGGTGATGGAGAAATGTTGACAACACAGGTGTACAAATATAATGCTGAAACTGATAGAATTGAACAATGCCAGGTGTAGGGGCGGTATAGGTTTGATAAATAATGATAAGAAATGGTACTGAATGTGTCTTGCATAAGCATTCGTTTTATGTTATAATATGTTCAACTTGTTTCAAAAAGAGTTTTGACAATGCAGTTTGCAGATATAAGAATGAGGGTGAATAACGACATGAATACATATATCAGTTTGTTCAGTAGTGCCGGGGTTGGATGCTTTGGTTACAAGATGGAGGGGTTCGAATGCATTGCTACGAATGAAAAAATAGAGAGAAGGCTTGATATTCAGAGAGCAAACGATAAATGCAAGTATGACAGCGGATACATCTGCGGAGACATTCAGGATCCGGAGACGGTAAACAAAATATATGGTGAAATAGATTTGTGGAAAAGGCAGGAGGGACTTGACAGAGTGACCGTCGTGGTTGCCACGCCTCCCTGCCAGGGCATGTCCACCGTGAATTATAAAAAGGGCGATGAAACCAAGAGGAATTCGCTGGTTGTTGAGGCTGTTCACATTATTAAGAAAATCAAACCAAGAATCTTTGTGTTTGAAAATGTCAAAGCCTTTTTAAAGACTAATTGTGTGGATAAGGATGAGGAGCAATTATGTATTGGGAATTGTATTAACAAGCATTTGCTGTCTGAATACAACATATATTCTAAAGTCGTTAATTTCAAGGAGTATGGCGTTCCGTCGAGTCGACCGAGAACGATTGTTATCGGAACGCTAAAGGAGGAGAAAAACTTTACTCCTTTAAATCTGTTTCCTTTAAAGCAAAAAGAAGTTACGGTACGTGAAGCGATTGGAAATTATCCCTCTTTGGAATATGGTGAACGTGATGAGAACGACATCCTCCATTCGTTTAGGACATATCCCGAGTATATGCAGGAATGGATCCATGACTTGAAGGAAGGCGAGTCTGCATTCAACAATCCAGAGGACATGCTGCCCTACAAAATTGTTGACGGAAAAAGGCAAATTCTTAAATCGGGGCACATGGGCAACAAGTTCCGGAGAATGTTCTGGGACCAGACAGCTCCCTGCATAACTACACGAAATGATCAATTGGCAAGTCAGAGCACCATCCATCCACGAGACGACAGAGTTTTGTCAATCAGGGAACTGATGGCTGTGATGACCATACCACGAGAGTTCAAGTGGGTTTCGGACGATGATTACAGAGCAGAGGTCATCGATTCCAAGGAAACGCTGATCAGGCAGTCGATTGGTGAGGCCGTTCCGACGGCGATCATGAGACAGATTGCTAAAAACATTCGTATACTCTTGGAGTATGACGAGTTTGTTAAGTGTGGAAAGTATGATATAGATGAGCGGGAAACAAATAATCCGTATATCAAATCCTTTGTGTACGAGTGGAAACTTTCCGATGCGAAGGACACCGGCTCATTCTATACGCCACAGATCGTTGTATATAATGCGATAAAGGAATACAAGCCGTCCCAAAAGAGCGTTCGCATTCTCGAGCCATCCGTTGGAATGGGGGCGTTCATACCTCAAATGCTTCGTTTGGTGGACGATTGCGATGAGGTGGAATTTGTTTGTTATGATATATCACAGGAATGCTTGTCCCGGCTGGATGAATTCGTTTTAGAAATGAAACTTACACCCAAGTTTCATTTTAAGTTTATATGTGAGGACTTTCTGTTATCAAATCAACCACAAGAGTTTGATGCAGTCATTGCAAATCCCCCCTATTACAAAATGAAAGCAGCGCAAAAGAAAGCATACAAGAACAGCTTTGGTTTTGTGAACGATAACATCTTTTGCCTTTTTATGAAAAAGATAAATGGTTTGGCAAAAGATGTCATGCTCGTTATTCCAAAGGTGTTTTTGATGATCCCGGATTGCGATGATACAAGGGAAATCTATTCAAGTGAATATGGCATTGTTTCCATATATGATTATGGTGTCAAATTTTTTAAAAAGGTGTTCATAGAAATCCTCTCATTGCATTTTTCCAAGGACTATACAGGCGAATTGTATATTAGAAATTATGTCGAGGATGAGGAAAAAACTGTAAAGCAAGGATACATTTATCATGATACTATGTGGCTGTTGTACAGGGATAAATGGTTTGACAGGTATATCAAGAAACTGAGGCTCGGTGTGTTCGATTTCTACAGAGACAGGCAGCTGACCAACAAGTATCTCTCAGATCAAAAGAAAAACATCTGGGTTGTAAGATCCAAGAATTTGTTGGATGACGGCTCGATTGTCCACAAGCCGGGCTATGACAAATACGTTGATTCGGTAGAAGGTTTTAGTCTCTCAAGGTATTACAATACAAAACCCATTATCTTCACGAATTTTACATATAATACGAGGGCGTCTATTCTACCTGATGGATGTACGGTAAATGGATCCTTCTGCATTTTGTTGCCAAAGGATCATATCGATCATGTGGCTCTCGATTTTTATGCTTCCGAGGATTTCAGAAAATACTACGCTATTGTAAAGAATAAATCCAAGTTCACAATTAATGTGGATGCCAATTCGATATATTATATAGGCATAGAAAAAGAAAACGCAGGTTGAGACAGAGGGATGGCTGATATATGAAAAACTATTTGATTCAGGGTACACTGGCGAGCGGAAAGACGCGCAGAGCCAGGGTAATAGCCTGCCGAGAAACCGGAGTTGTAAATGGGGATTCTGATTACACAGACGATGTATACAGAAAAGTATTAAACTCTGGTAATAGCAGGATTGAATATCTCCCGATCCACGAAGGCTGTGATTACGACTCTTTCGTAGAGGGGATTGAAATATCTACAGCCGGTGGGATAAAGTACTCTCCGGTTGACAGGGTATTTAAAAAGTTATGCAAGCGTGCCAAGAAAGATCCTAATCAGACATATGCAATAATACTGGATGATATTGATAAAACAGATATCACATCATGTTTCGGCGAGTTGCTCTATGCCATTGAAAACAGAGATTGTGAAGTGACGCTTCGTTCAGGAGACGCGCTGGTGATTCCGTCAAATGTTGCTGTAATTCTCACGATATCAACTGTGTTCATGAACAACAAGCCGGACTATGCCTTTTTCAGAAGATTCAACATCGAGACTCTGTTCAGTGATAGGACGGTTATAGAAAAACTCGTTTCAGCGGGCAAGGTTAATGGGTTTGCCTTGGAGGCATATGATGAGTATAATGCTTTAGTTAAGCAGCATTTATTTGACAGGGATTTGACAAGGGAGTATGAGATAGGGCATGGTTGGTTTATTGACGACAGCAGAACAAAAATTCAAAGGCGAATTTGTTATCAGGTTATTCCGTTGATTCAGATGTATGCATCGAGCGGTATTATAGCTATTAGTTTATCTGATGTTGAAAAATACCGAAAGGCTGCGCAGGAGAGTGTCAATAAAGCGCCGATAGCTGATAGAATAAGAAAAATCAGAAAAGGAATAAGTGGTACACGAGACGAAGAAAAAGAGCCGTTTGGGTATATAGTACAAAGATTAAAAAATAAGCCGAGTCAACCAGATTATATTAGGGGATTATTTGAGATAACATGGAAAAGTGGGCTAGTTGCTGATAGCAAGTTAATGACCGATTTGTATTTAAATATAGCAGCTTTGCTAGTACACAACAAGAATCCGATTAATAAGGATGCTTCGTTTTTGGTAGAAGAAAAATCCAGTCAAAATGGATTTGTATACAATGATAATCCTTCTCACTCTTCGCCATCAATGTATTATTCAAAAGGAAGGAGTTCATCCAACTATCCAGTATACAATTATGACAATGCTGATTACATGCTGATGGTTGGCGTGAGAGACACGAACAAAACTGTTTCCTTTAATACTGTGGAGGTGGCAAAACGAAATACTCCAAAAGATTCGGCTACAGCTGCACCAATAATTCCGATAGCAAGCAGATTGGTATATGGTTATTACTGTTTATATAAACAGGGGATTATTGATTTGATTAATGGTAATCCAAATGACACTAATCTTAATAATCTGCTTATTATTATTGAATCAGATTTAGAGTGGTTAGATTCAAAGAAAGATAAGAAGGATCCAGACTTTTGCGATGAAATACTAGACAAGAATAATCTAATCATATTGACATCAAAGGAGGGCGATCACATTCAAAAAAGTATAAATGGTGCGTTGATCAGCGCAACACTGAAAGGAGTTGGAAAAATGTCAAGCAATGATTACAAAGGAATAATGGACTCAATGAATGTCAGACAAATGATACTGCAGGGTCCTCCAGGAACGTCAAAGACCTATGGGGCGAAGGCGTTTATTCTGTCTCAGATTGATAAAAGTGTAGATCAAGATAATGTTGATCTCGATGATGCAGGTAACAAGGGTAAACTTGATGCTTGTAAAATTAAGGACGATTGGTACAAGTGGGCAGAGGGTGATCCGTCCGGAAAGGCGCCTGCCGCTCAACCCGCATACTGGGATATCGTTCAGTTCCATCCGTCATATGGCTATGAGGATTTTGTACGTGGAATCACAGTTAATACGGGAGGATCGTCAATCCAATATGAGACAATAAATAAACTGTTAGGTAGAATCGCATTATTTGCATCAAAACTCAATGGATCAAACAACGGGAATAAGGCGGATGCTGAAAATAACGAGGTTGGCAGAGAAGCACCCGTATTTCTGATCATTGACGAGATCAACAGGGCAAATGTTTCAACAACATTCGGAGAGTTGATATATGCCCTTGAATACCGGAATGAGAATGTGGCAACGCCCTACAAGGCAGATAATGTCGGAGATTATAACATAGTTCTGCCAGACAATCTTTATATAATTGGCACTATGAATACGGCAGATAAATCAATTGGAAACATTGATTATGCGGTCAGACGAAGATTTATATTTTTCCCTACATTGCCTGACAAGAAGGTTGTTGAGAAATACGAACAAAAACAACAACAACAGAATAGCACTACAGAACCTCAAAATAATACTAAGTTGTTTGAGAAGGTTGAAAAGGTTTTTGATACAAATTTGAGTGACGATTTTTTCAAGGATGATGTTCAGGTCGGGCACACCATGTTTTTGGCACATGATGATGCAGAGATGAAAAACAAGTTCAAATATCAGGTGCTTCCGATTTTGAGAGAGTATTATAAGGACGGAATTCTCGTATCAAAAAAATCAGATAAAACGAGTGGACAGAATCCGATCATGGATTATCTGAATAAATATGGTAGGAAGGATTGTATTTCCGAGGATGATTTATGGAATGCTTTACTTTGAACTGAAAATGATGTTCGAATTATTAAATTGAGTTAACTTTTAAAAATGATGATTGGACACAACAGGTGAATTGTCAAAATGAGTGAAATTCTTCAAAACAAAGACTGGAAACCGTTGAAAATAGCCATAGATGATGAAAAGATGGCAAAAATAGACCTGAACAAGCCGTTTAATTTTGAGATTCATGAATACAAAGGTGAATTATGGACCTCCGGATATGTGGGAGTGAACCGCCTGAGGGATCGTGATGAGAACTACATTAAGGATGAAAATGATGATCCCTATTTGCTACAGGTGGTTCCCGGGTTTGATGTGGATCCGTTTGTCATGTTGGATGCTGTTCTTAAGGACGAGGAGTATCCGGCATATGCAGAAAAAAACAAAGAGGACCCCCTGTTCAAGTTCTACGAGAGAGAACCGCTCATTGAAACAACAAAACACGTCGCCGGCGGTCAGATGTTGTTAGCGATTTCCTTTATCAGGGCGTGCGAGGAAATCTGCAAAAAAAGGATTAAAAATCAGATGGATTTCCATGAAGAGAATCTAAATGGAAAGATAAAGGGAAAGATTCTTTTTAATAAACACATTAGAAACAATGTATTAAAGGGCAGAGAGGACAGGGTTTATTGCAGGTACAGTACTTTTTCTACAGACACAGTGGAGAATCAAATTCTGAAGGCCGCATTAAAGAGAGCCTCCAGGATTATGGATTCAAGTACGGTGGAGTATCCGAATATAAAATCCATGATTAGGTATTGCAGAACAATTCTTGACGGTGTGAGAGATGTCACGTTAAGTGCCCAATTATTTGGTAATGCGAAAACCAATGGCTTGTTTGCATACTATAAGTATGCTATAGGTTTGGCAAGAATCCTGTACAAGGATGGCTCTGTTGCATTTGATCAGGGAGATGATGGAAAATCCATAAGAATAATACCCTACATGATAAACATGGAAAGGCTTTTTGAGCTTTATGTCAGATCGTTAATCAGGAAACAGCTTCCGGAGAATCTCCGGTTGTATCCCTTTGATGCGCATATCAGTGTTTACAAAGGGTTCTATGAAAAGTGCCATCTCAGTAAAGAACTAATTCCCGATATTATGATATATGAACCCCAAATAGATGGAGATAGAGATGAGAGTTTGGATGAAGAATCACTTGATGATGTAAAGTATGTTTATGACGTGAAATACAAGGACAGAACGCGTGTGAACAGAAACGACACCCATCAGTTGTTGAGTTATGCTCTTTTACTGAATGTTGATCAATGCGGGTTTGTTTTTCCGAAGGACGATGGATCGAAGGACAAGAATGATGGTTCAGAAGAGGGGCAATCGCAATCGGATGTTAAATCGGCTGATTCTGAAGAAGGGCAATCGCAATCGGATGTTAAATCATCTGATTCCGTGGAAGAGGATATGTTTCCGGTTGATGTTGAATTGGTGATAAACTCTCGCAAAGACATAGGTCTGTTGAAATATTGTGAGTATACTGTTAATCCACCCAAGCTGGATATAGGGAATTAATCGTTTTTATAGCGTTTCTGATGGTTTCACTCTGTTCCCACCACATCCCGATTCGTTTTATAGTATGTTGTCCGTGAATTCTTTTCTGCCTCGAGGAAACCATTTATTACAAGGTTACTCAGCACCTTGCCTCTCAGGTAGGATGAGTCCGACATGCCTAAAAAATCTGCAATCTCTGAGGAACGATGGGCTTGATTATAGCAGAATGCGAGCACTTTTTCATCCTTGTCTGTTCCGTTTGGAACCGTCGCAAATACAACCTGCGGCAGACCGCTGTCTTCCACGCCCTTTTCATAGGTCAGGTCCGGGAGGACCAGCGTGAAATGGTCCGAGGATGAACAAATAAATGGGCGATGAGGATTGTCAACCCCCCTGTATTCCTCTGTTATTTTGTCAAATCCCGTGCCTGCGGCTTCCATAACATTACAAGCGACCAGAACATTGGTGATCAGCTCATTTCTTCGTTTTGAAATGATGCCTGACAGATCGTAGGTTTTTCCGAATTTCTCACCCCGATAGAACCCACCGGGTGAGGTTATTTCCAACCTGTCCCGAAACAAATCCACCTGAATCTGCGTTCCATCCAAAAAGTAGTCGCGATGTGCAACAGCGTTTATCACTCCTTCAAATAATGCACGTTCAGGAAAGGCATCTATATTCTTACGGGAATCCCCAAGCTTGATTACGGAATGATTCATACGCTGTTTGACAAAATCCATGATCTTCCGGATGGTTGTCGTGATGTCGCCGTCGTAGCGGTTGATTGTCACAATCCGCTCACTTCCTTTGGTAAAACCGGAAAAAGCAGAACACTGGACGGATGTTTTGCCACCATTATAATTATCCATAAAAAGCACAGCGCCGTTTGCGAGCAACCCGTTTTCGTTGTAGAATCCCATTGAACGAAGCGCTTTTTCCTTCAACTCGCTGTCACCATTATTCTCTGCGTAAAATGAACGGAGCGCGGTGAATGAGTTTGCATCATAAGGGACATCTGAGAGAAGTATATCGTACTGAGTGTTTTGGCTGTGTATGCTCATTTCTATTATTTCTTCGTAGGTTGCGCCGTTAGTGTATCCGTCACGTCGCATGAAAATGGATGGGATGTTTTTGTATTTTACGATGACCGGCTTGACAGGGGAACTCGGGACAGTAACACGGATGATAAAACGCTCTTTTTTTCGAATTTCATATCTCAGGAACTCAACTTTGATATCCGGCCGAGGTGTCAGATGCTCGTTAATTTGATTGTTGAAATAGTTGCGTTCGCTGTCGGCGTCGCTTCGTTCAAATCCTATCAGTTTGTTCGTTTTGTCCTCGACACCGATAAACAGTGCTCCACCGTTCGCATTGGCGAAGCCGGCTATCGTTTTCAGCCAGCCGAGGATGTTATCTCGATCCAGGAGTTGTTTGCATTCGAAATGGTTGTCCTCCAGGTGTAATTCACCGGTCAATTCTTCTAAAAACATTAAAAAACATCTCCTTTCGATAAACCTGACGGTGGTTTTTATTGAACATCTTCTATTATACTTCAACATCTCTTCAATGTCAAGTTCAATATCATTTCAACAACTGCTTCAATGTCATTTCAATAACGCTTCAATGTACTTCAATAAACAAACAATCAACGAGAATTTGGGCAATGCAAGGCATTTACATTGTCGGAGAAGCACAGACTTTTCCCCAAAAATTGACATATTCAGCCCGTGGCTCACAATTGTGTCAGAAACAAGTTCCAATAAATATAAGAAGATAGTTGATTTTTCAGTTTTTTTGTGCTATGATATCTGTGAAATGGTGGGTGGTTTCACTGTTATATGGCTGATAATTCGGTGATTTCCTATTGCATTGACCGATTTAACGGTGGATAACCCGGCATGAAGATAAGGAGAATGGAGATAGAAACGGAGGGATATGCCATGAGATGGAGAGTGTTTGGTCGCCTGTTTGCGGCGACACTGATGCTTGCCTGCATCTGGGCACTGACGGGCGGGACGCCGCGCGCGCAGGCATCTATCATCATCGAGTCGACCGAGGCGACCGGTGAAAAAGTCGAAAAAAATGAAAACTGCATCGTCGATTATTCCAACACGGCGAAGGGGTACGTGAACATCCAGTACCTTGAAAACACAGATAAACAGATCGCTGTTCAGGTACAGGGACCATCCAACGTCTACAACTATTTTCTCCGGAAAAAGAATAACGAGGTTCTGCCTCTGACGGATGGAAATGGAAGTTACAAGGTCAGCGTTCTGAAAAATGTTGACGGCAACAAATACGCGAATGTGATCACCGCAAATTTCAGCGTGACCCTAAGTGATGAGTTCCAGCCATACATCCGTCCCAACCAGTATGTGGATTACGCAGCCGGTACCAAGTGCGTGAAAAAGGCGGAATCGCTCTGCAAAAATGCAAATACCGAGTTGAAGAAAATGAAAAAGATTTACAACTGGGTAATCAAGTATTTCAAGTACGATAATAACAAGGCAAAAACCGTGCAGGCCGGCTATGTGCCCGTGCTGGACAACGTGTATGACGCGAAAAAGGGCATCTGTTTTGACTACGCGGCGACCATGACGGCAATGATGCGCAGTCAGGGTGTTCCGGTGAAGCTCGTCATCGGTTACACCGGTTCGGAGTATCACGCCTGGGTGAATGTCTATAGCAAGAAAAAGGGATGGATCACCGGCGCGATTTACCTGGCCGGTAATAAATGGAAACTGATGGATCCGACATTTGCCTCTACCGGCGGGTCAAGCCAGTCCATTATGAATTACATCAACAATGCCGCGAATTACCAGGCGAAATATAGTTATTGACTTGAGACGTCTGATAGTTTGCAGAATATGGAATTACTGAACCAGAGAAGTTTTATGAAACAATCAAAAGGGTAATCGTTCGCAGAGCTGAAGGATGCGCAGATCAGCGTTTCCGAGAATTGTTGTGAATCGGTTACAGTCAGGGGTAATTGCAGTTATGAGCAAAAGAGTATTGAGTAACGAGTACGTGTCCGCCTTCTGTCTTGAGATGGCGTTGCTGTTGCACGCTGGAATCGGGACAGAGGACGGATTGTATCTTTTGGCGGAGGATGAACCGTCAAATTCCAACAAAAAAATGCTGAAACGCATGGCTGAGGTCGTGGGCGATGGCAGCCCGTTTTCCGAGGCCGTCCGTGATGCAGGCTGTTTTCCGCAGTATGTGGCGGATATGATCGATACCGGTGAGATGACCGGTCGTCTGGAACAATCATTTCGCGCACTGGCTGACTATTATGAACGCCAGGTGCAGATCAGCAATCAGATCCGCAGCGCGATTCTCTATCCCGTGATCCTGATGGTGTTGATGTTAGTGATCATCGTGGTTCTGTTGGTGCGAGTGCTCCCCATATTCAACCGGGTTTACGAACAGCTCGGCGGAACAATGAGCGGTACTGCGCGCTGGCTGCTTTCCTTTGGTAATGTACTCGGCAACATGATGCCGGTTCTCTGTGTGATCCTCGGCGTGGTTGTTATTGTCGTGGCACTTCTCTCAGGGAGCCGTGTTTGCCGCGCTGCTGTTCTACGCTTGTATAAAAGGTTGTTCGGAAGTGTCGGTCTGGCACGCCGTATGGCTGAGTCGAGGTTTGCGTCCGCAATGGCAATGGGAATGGCATCCGGACTGAATATCGAGGATTCGTTCAGGACCGCGATGAAATTCCAGGACACAACGCCGAAGGTTCAGGAGCGTTACAAACGTTGTTTGGAGCGCCTCGAGCGTGGAGAGCCGTTAGCGGAGTCATTTCGTGCTGAGCAGATACTTGAATCCGCATACTGCAGGATTTTGGATCTCGGAGCAAAATCAGGAACTTCTGATGACGCGATGGCTGAGATCGCCAGGCGCATGGATGACGCCGTACAGATGGATATCGAGAAAAAGGTCGGCAAGATCGAACCCACTATCGTCATTATCACTTCGATACTGGTGGGTATTATTCTCGTAGCGGTTATGCTGCCGTTGGTTAATATCATGTCGTCAATTGGATGAGTTTTGTAAGAGGAGGAGTGGCAGTGAAATCATTAGTCAAATCGTTATTGCTCATAGCACTGCCTATATGCGCCGCAGTGCTGTTGGTCATAGCTGCCGAGAAATTCGGCGGCAGGCAGGAGAGCGAGAGCCTGAAGCAATTGGAAAGCACGGTTCGCAAGGCTGTAATGACCTGTTATGCGACGGAGGGCGTGTATCCGCCTACTGTTGACTATATCGAGAAACGGTACGGATTGCAGATAGACCATACCCGTTACAATGTGTTTTATGAAATATTCGGCGACAACATAATGCCGCAGATAACTGTTTTGGAACTGGCGGAGGATGATTCATGAGGCGAAAAACCGATCAAAAACATAATATAGAAGGCGCATTCGTCCTCGTGCTTTTCGCGATATTTGCCATCACCGTGATTGCGGTTTTAGCCCTGGGCGCCAACAGTTACCAGAGACTGGTTGCCCGTGATAACGATGCGTATAACCGCCGGATCATTACATCATATGTAGCGGCGAAGATTCGCTCGTCCGATGCGGTTGAGGGAGTTGCAGTAGGTGGTTTTGTAAATCCGAAAAGTGACGATGGCGTGAATACGCTCCACCTTTATCAGGAGTTGGGCGGAGATGTTTACGACCAGCGCATATATTTTTATGAAGGAAAAGTATACGAGATCCTGGCGGTTCCCGGCAGCAATATAAAGCCGGAGGACGGAAATGCCATTCTGGATGCCCAGGCTCTCTCGTTCGATATGCAGGACGGTCTGGTGAATATCAGGGCTACTGATACAGAGGGACGCGAGAACCATGTCGCGGTATCAGTGCGGAGTCAGCTGGACGGCGCCAGGTCGGAGCGTTTGGCCGGCGAAGACAGTGGCGGCGTAGGATGAATGCTTGTCCTGTGCAATAATTAGTGGAAGGATTAATGAGTTATGAATTACCAGAGAAGCAAAGCACCGCTCTCGTTGATGGAGCAGCTGATAATGGTACTCGTGTTCGCGTTTGCGGCAGCGGTATGTCTGCAGGCGTTCGTGTACTCTGATAATTTGTCCAAGTCGGGAACGGCTCGGGAGATGGCTGCTACGAGAGCAACAGAGGTTGCCGAGGTGTGCAAGGCTTATCGCGGTGATTTTGAACAGGCCGCAGCAAAAATCGATGGAACCGTTGTTCCGACAGATGGTGGCAACAGCATAGAGAAAACATATACTGAGGATGGTCTGCGTGTTGTTTTGGATACGCCGGCAACAGAGACGATCACAGCGGATACGGCATTTCAAAAGGCAAAGGTTTCGGTTTGGGAGATACCCGATGAAAACAGTCAGAAAAAACAGGACGATGGACCGATATACACACTGACCGTCGCATGGCAGACCGCCGGTCAGTCGAAATAAACGTGGGAATTGTCTGTAAAACATGCGAGTAATAAAAATAGGTTATTTGGAAATCGTTATGCCGGACATGGCGGGAGTTGTGAGATCCGTAAATAAAAACAGGAGCAGCATAAATGGAAACTGAAAATCGTAAAAAGCGAAAAATGTCCTTTACCACGGTAGGTGGCAGTTCGATACTGACCATCTTTGCCGTGTTGATGTTTGTTGTGTTTGCCCTGCTTTCTCTGTCAACGGCAAAGGCTAACGCGGGACTGACTGATAAATCGACAGAGGCTGTAACAAACTATTACCATGCGGATACAGAGGCTGAGGAGATACTCGCGCATCTGAGAGCGGGTGAGGAACCTGACGGAGTAAAGGTATACAAGGCCGAGAAAACAGACAGCGGAGTCAAAAGGATAGTGGCAGAGGATATCGGTTATGTAGGCTGGGATGAATACGCTGCATACACATGCAAAATAGATGAAAACCAGGAATTGCAGTGTGCTGTATTGATCAGATTTTCCAAAAATAAACCATCGGAGTATCAGGTTGTAAAATGGACAAAGGTTTATACGGGCAAATGGGAGCCGGATAAGTCGCTCCCGGTATTTGATCCCGATTCGGAAACACTGCCCGGTTTGGTTACGATTGATGAGTAATGAATAATAAATCTAGGAGGAAACCAACATGAGAGAATTAGAGGAAATTCTTTCCAAAGCGGTAGAGAACAAAGCATCCGATATTTTTATCATTACAGGTGGTCCGCTGAGTTACAAGGTGGCAGGGAAAATCCAGCCTATTTATGAGGACGGCGAGCGCCTGATGCCGACTATGACAGAGGTGCTCATTGATGAGATATATCGTTATGCGGATCGTAACAAGGATCATTATATTGAAAAAGGTGACGACGACTTTTCGTTTGCCATCGGTCATCTTGCCCGTTTCCGTGTCAATACCTACAGACAGCGTGGTTCACAGTCCTGTGTAATTCGTATTGTTGCATTTGATATACCTGCCTATCAGACTCTGGGAATACCGGATTCGGTAATGGAGTTAGCCAAGGTAAAACACGGAATGATAATCATTTCCGGTACTGCAGGCTCCGGAAAATCCACTACCCAGGCATGTATTATTGACCAGATCAATAAAACCAGATCAGCGCATATTATAACCCTTGAGGATCCTATAGAGTACCTGCATAGAAATAACAAAGCTATTATTTCACAGAGAGAGGTTCTGATAGATACCGAGAGTTACCTGACAGGTTTGCGAGCTGTGCTGCGGCAGGCGCCGGACGTCATCCTGCTCGGCGAGATGCGTGATGCCGAAACTATCCGTACCGCGATGTCAGCGGCGGAGACAGGACATCTCGTGATCGCGACACTGCATACCAAGGGAGCTGTCAATACGATAGACCGTATTATCGATTCGTTCCCGGCGGACCAGCAGGAGCAGATCCGCATACAGCTTTCGCTCGTGTTGAATTGCATAGTGTCGCAGCAGCTGATTCCGCGTGTTGCCGGGGGTATGGTGCCTGCGGTTGAAATCATGAAGATCACGCCTGCGGTCAGCAATATGATTCGTGATTCCAAAAACTACCAGATAGACAACGTGATACAGACATCTGCGCCGCTCGGTATGGTTTCCATGGATCAGTACGTTGTGGATCTGTTTAAAAAGGGTATTATCTCAGCCGAGTCCGCGCTGATGTTTGCGATGAATCCGGAGCAGGTACAGAGGCGTATTTCATAATTCATATTGAATTGAATCAGAGATGTTTTTCCGGAACAGAGTGTAAACGAATTAAGGAGCCGGATAAAACTCCAGTTTTAAAGGAGGGCTGAGAAACAATGATGGTAACAAGTAAAAAAAGCAAGGTCAGACTGGTTGTCTCAACCGTGCTTTTTATGGTAGTCCTGATAGGTGTTGTTGCCGGATTTTGCATTGTTTTCAGTATCCTGAAGGCGACTAATGAATCAAAATTTGACGGAAATGTCATAGCCACGGGCTCCGCAGTGGAAGGCTCCGATGAGTTGACAGATATTACGTTTCAAAATGAAAATGATGATTGACAGCAAAAAACAGGCGATCCGGATTTTAGGGTCGCCTGTTTTGATTATTTCTATAGCCTCCGGCTGATGCCGGTTCTGCTGTAGA
Organism: Eubacterium sp.; assembly: GCA_017614395.1. Lineage (GTDB taxonomy): Bacteria > Bacillota > Clostridia > Lachnospirales > Lachnospiraceae > Eubacterium_F. Next base: position 17,655 of record JAGABX010000083.1, on the reverse strand, counting down.
ACTGGCTTTTTGCATCATACATTCTTTCATCAGCTAATCTTGCAATTTCGTTGAAATCCAATTCCGAATGTTCACAAGCCTGCACATAACCTGTAGACACGGACAGCGCCAAATTGTGTTCGTCTGACCAGTTCTTCATCATCTCGGAGAAATCCAGTCTGATTTTTGTCAGCCTGTCATTATCGGCGAATATCAGCGCCACAAACTCATCACCGCCCACTCGGTAGAGTTTCCCGTAATTCCCAAAACACTGTTTCATACAGTCTGACGCGCCTATGATCAGTGAATCACCCACTTCATGACCGAGGTTGTCATTTGCGTGCTTCAGTCCGTTCAGATCCATCGAGACATAAACCAATGTCGGTTCATAATTACCATCCTCATATCTCATGATATCGTCTTCATACGCACGCCTGTTATAGAGACCGGTCATCGCATCAGTGTTTGCGTTCTTATGCTCATTTATGATTCGCCTGGTCATTCTGCGGACAATCAGGACGATCACGGCGGCGGCAATGATCAGGTACAGAAGGACGAGCAGCAGTGGAGTGAGAATATTCTGGTTCACTACGGAACGGTATTGAGCGACTACTATTTTGTAATTATCGTATCTTGCCAATGAGCAATAACTCTCTTCACCGGAGATAGTAGCAACCTGATTATATACGATGTTAATTTTTTCATCACCGGTGATCTCGAGCCCGACCTCATCCAGGGTTTTCCCGATATAGCTTTCATTTGACGCGCCGACAATTACGTTGTCATCGTCGTTTGCAACGAGAAATTCCCTGCCCTCATAGGCGGGCAGATCACGGATGACTACATCGATCTGGTTCATGGCGAGCTCGTTCATCAGACGTCTCGGAGTGATGCCTACCATAACAAGATGCCTGTGTGCGTCATTCCAGCTGACTGCGTACATCATCTGAGAACCTGAGCCATCGTCCTCCGCAACCATCTCGCACATGGTAAAATTGTACTCGTCAAGCATTTTGGCAAATTTCCCGAACCGCTCGCTGGTTCTGAGATTCTCACCGTAATACTTTGGCTTTGTGCCACTGTAAAGATTGCCATCCGTATTGAACAGATGTATTTCATCAACGGAAAAAAGATTGGTCAGCCAGGCAAGCTCTGTAATCTGGGTTTCGATAGTAGGGTTTTTGTCTATGATGTAGGAAATGGCTTTGGAACGGGTGACATAGTCATCCTTCAGTGACGCAGTCAGAGATCTCAACTTGTCGTCGCTGTTCTCGATAACGCTTTCTATCTGATCGATCATCAGGGATGATGACTGATATGCATTCTCGCGGTTAGTCCTAACCTGAATGCGGTAGAGAAGCACGATGAGAAGTCCGATGACGATTATGGTCAGAATCGCCAAATACAGAGATGTGCGCTTGCGCTTTTTAGACCTCATGTCCCCGAATCCTTTCCTGATACTCAGAAAAAACTGTAAATAGCCACAACATATATTATATCATGAAATTTCAGATAGTACACCCTTTTTTTTACGCGAAATGTATCTTTTTTTCTCTATTTGACAGAACAGGCATTTCTGTGGTATAATCAAGCCTGTATTGCATGATGGGACAAGTGTGCGTAAAATCATGTAAAACAACGATTTATCGAGATTTTTCACATCTGAGCAGGGATTCATGGCAGATAAATGCTGTTCATATTAACGGAGGTAAAAATGAAAACAATACTTATCATTGCAGCAATGGAGGAGGAAATTCGTCCGCTCATAGATGACGGAGATTTCAGAAAAAGAGAGGAAAGCCCGTTTTCATGGTATGAGGGAGAGCGTGACGGACGTCGATGGATAGTTACCGTGTCACGTGTGGGCAAGGTTGCGATGGGTGCATGCGTGCAGCATTTCATCACAATGCTTCGGCATGCATCGGAATTTGCAGGAGATGAAATTGAGTTGGTCATCAACATGGGCGTGGCAGGAGCGATAGACAGATCCCTGAATCAGGGGGACATTGTTATCGGTGACAAACTATGCCAGCATGATATGGATGTGGCAGGTCTCGGTTACGAGCCCGGTCTCAATCCGGATTATGACTCGGTTTATTTTGTAACTCCGACGAAGCTTGTCGAGGCGGCAAAACGAGCATATGAATCAATGGATACGGAGTACAGTCTGGTCGTTGGAACGATCGCGTCGGGAGACCAGTTCGTCTCGTCGCATGAGAAAAAGGAATATATAGAATCCACTTTCAAGGCGTATGCCTGCGAGATGGAGGGTGCTGCGCTGGCGCAGGTGTGCAGCGACAACGACGTTCCGTTCCTGGTGATACGCGCGATATCGGACAAGGCTGACGGGGAGGCGCCGTTGTCGTATGCCGATTTCAAAGCCGCCGCGATTGTTAATTTGACCGGAATAGTTATTGGAACAATTGAGCAAATGTAGCGCCGGACGCAATCGGAGCTTTGCTCACGACTCGCAAGAGGCACAGCCTATGTTCGACCACGGAAATTCGCTTCGCAAGAATTTCCGTCTCACATATCGCTGTGAGCAAACTCCTGCCGCCGGCGCGGGGACATTGGTGATGGTGCTTCCATGAAATATACGCTGGTGCAAATGATGTGTACGCGGCGATAAATAAGGAGGGGAAGATGAAGCTAGAGGTAAAGGAACTGAACAAAAGCTACGGCGAGAAGCATGTCCTGAAGGGCGTGAATTTCGAGGTAGAGAGCGGACAGGCACTGGGTATTCTCGGCCGTAACGGCGCCGGGAAAACAACAACTATCAGAATTCTGATGGATGTGTTCGGTGCTGATTCGGGAGAGATTTTGCTGGACGGGAAACCGATCGATCACATGGCGGTTACCAAGGGATATCTGCCCGAGGAACGCGGTTTGTATCCCAAGAAAAAGATAATTGATCAGCTGGTTTATCTTGCGCGTCTCAAGGGCATGAAAAAATCGGATGCGATTTCTGAGATCGACAAGTGGCTGAAACGTCTCGGTATGACTGAATACAGAAATGCCAGACTTGACACGCTGTCCAAGGGTAATGCGCAGAAAATCCAGATAATCACGGCGGTGGTTCACAACCCGGAAATCGTCATTCTTGATGAGCCTTTCTCCGGTCTGGATCCGGTAAATGCGATGATCCTTGAGGAAGTGGTAAAAAGCCAGATCGATGCGGGCAAAATCGTTCTGTTTTCCAGTCATCAGATGAATTATGTGGAGGAGTTTTGTGACAACATTGCCATACTCAACGGAGGCGAGATTGTGCTGTCCGGAAACATCCGAGAGATAAAAAGGAGCTACAAGCGTGACCGGCTGCGTATACGGTCTACGCAGCAGGATGATATTCTGCAGGCTTATCAGGACAGGGCCAAACTGATGGAAGACGGTGTCATACTTTTTCAGATGGATGGAGAGGATGAGAAAAAGCGCGTGATGCAGGAGCTGTCCTCGAAATATGAGCTTGACAGCATGCGCGTATTCGAGCCTACGTTAAATGATATTTTTGTTGAGTACACCGGCGGTGAAAAGGAACTTGAGAGAGGGGGTGTCGCCGAATGAAACAGTTTAAGACGGTATTTGGATTTGAGATGGTGGGGCATCTGAAAAACAAAGCCTTTGTAGTTGTCACGATCATTCTGTTTGTAGTTATTGTGGGCGTTATGTTTTTCCCGCGTATCAAGGAAGCAATCTCCGCGGATGAGGAAGCGGGGAAAAATGATACAAAAGTAAAAATCGCCCTATTGATTGACGGCGATGTGGATCCGGAACTGGCGAAGGAAACCTTTGCTGAATCACCGGCGTTCTCCGATAACGAGATAGTTATTGTAAACAGTATGGATGACTTAAAAAAAGGTGTTTTGGAGGGCACATATAACTCCGGTTTCGGTATCCATGACCTGCAAAACTATACTTATTATGTAAAAACGATCAGCATAGCGTCCGGCGGAACACGTGACTCGGATCAGGTGATGCGGGAATTGAATTACAAAACGGCAATGAAGGATGCGGGACTGTCCGCAAGTGATATTAAAAAGGCTTCATCCGTGCAGGTTTCCGGTGTTCCGGAGGCACTCGGGACAGACCAGTCGCAAAACTTTTTCTATACATATATTATGATCATTGCGTTGTACATAGTAATACTTCTCTATGGTCAGATGGTTGCTACCAATGTGGCTTCCGAAAAAGGTTCCAAGGCAATGGAGGTGCTGATTACCAGCGCGAAGCCGACAGAGTTGATGTTCGGCAAGATCCTGGCAGCCTGTGTTGCGGGAATGGCACAGTTGATCCTGATTTTCGGAACGGCATTTGCAAGTTATCAGATCAATGCTTCCTATTGGGAGGACAATGCTTTCATAAGTTCGCTGTTTAATATTCCATTGAATCTGGTGCTGTTCATGTTGCTGTTTTTCCTGTTGGGATTTTTGTTATACGCGATGATGTTCGGAGCAATCGGTTCCATGGCGACCAAGGTGGAGGACATCAACAGTCTGCAGACACCGATCACTATCATTTTCGTAGCCGCCTTCATGGTTGTTATTTTCGGAATGAATGATGATGTAAATAATGGTTTAATGGTTGCGGCGTCATATATTCCGTTTACATCTCCGATGGCAATGTTTACGCGCATCGCGATGGGAGATATTGCGTGGTTTGAGATAGCGATTTCAGTGGCTATCCTGATTGTTTCCACGATTGGAATCGGGATTATCTCCGCACGAATTTACCGTGCAGGCGTTTTGCATTATGGCAAGGCTCCGAGTTTCGGAGAGATGCTCGGCAAGGCAAAATCAAGTACATGATATCGGGAGTATGAAGTTTACAGTGGATGCAAAAAAACATTGCGTTCATTATGATTGTAATTCATTATCATGGTGAGATTTATCATGGAGGGCGAGCCAATGATCGACAGAGCGATAAAATCATTTGTCCAGCATCGAGTGGGTGGCGTGATAGTGATCAATGAGGCTGGTGAGATTGTTTACACAGATCCTCGAATCATTCTTTCCGACCATGCAAAGAAAACATTTCTCAAGCGCAGACCATCAATGGATGATGAACGCTGCTGGGAATTGTCTGACATGGAGAGCGAAAAGTACTATCGTGTTGAAACGGGCACGGTATCAGAGGACGGAACCCGTCTTCAATGTCATCTGTTCACGGATGTGAGTGATTACGCGTCATTGTTCAAGGATATCAGTGATTATTCGAAGCATATTTCAGACATCAGTGATTTCCAGAAAAAAATTCTCGGGAAGATTTCACAGGGGTATGATGCGTGCCTGCCGGATTTGTGTGAGTTGTGCCAGGCAACGGAGGCCACGCTTTTTATGGAAACCGGTGAAGGAGACGAGGTCCGTGTGAGCACATTCCATCAACGCCTGCAGAGTTATGTCACGGAAAGATCTGATTATATTAATAACTTGCTTGGAGCCAGACGGTTTGAATTATCGGAGGGCAGTTATTGCTTCCTCAGCGAGAGAACCGGTAATCAGCAATATGCTCTGTTTTTGCGCCGTGATATGAATTTTAATGAGGAGTATTTCAGGGAGACGTCGGTTTACAACGTTATCCGGCTTTTTATTGAAAATGGTTTACTCCGTGAGAAGATCATATATGAGAGTGAGCATGATAAACTGACTGACTTGTTTAACAAGGACAAATATCTCATTGATCGTGGTGAAAAATTCGGAAAACCGGAAAAACTGGCTGTATTCTATTTTGATGTTAATAATCTCAAGGTTGTTAATGATACGCAGGGACACGAGGCCGGTGACAGGCTGATCATGAAGGCTGCGGAGAGTTTGAAAAATATCCAGACGGATGATGTGTTCGGATATCGTATCGGCGGTGACGAGTTTATTGTTATCGGAATAGGAACATCGAAACAGCAGGCGGATTCTCTCCTTGCCACGTGGGAGGACGCTATGGATGAGCTGAATAAAAACGAAACAGAGCGTATCACCATGGCTTGCGGTCTGGCCTGTGGAGAGGGCGAGTATGATGTAGAGGAGCTGCTGGGAGAGGCCGATCGCAGGATGTATGAGAACAAATCAGAGATGAAGGAACGGCTCGGACTGGCAAAACGGTAATAATAATAGGTTGGACAAAAACAAGCAACTATTGATTCGGTTGTTTGCTCGATAAGGGAGGTATTCAATGGCTGAGATGGAAATTGATGCTGTGCGCGAAAACCTGAAGGAGGTATTTGATTTTGTCACGGCAGAGCTGAAAACAAGAACTGAGGATAAAAAGCTGATCCGTCAGATCAAGCTATGTGTAGAGGAGATATTCCTGAATATTTCCTCCTATGCCTACAATCCGGGTACTGGTAGCGCAAAAATCAAGGTAAGTGTGGAGGGAAATCCGGTACCGATACGGGTTTATCTGACCTTCATGGATAACGGGCATCCATTTGATCCGCTGTCTGAGGAGGCGCCTGATACTGAAGCCGAGCTGGATGACAGGGAAGCAGGCGGACTCGGAATCTTTTTAGTTAAAAACACTGTTGACGGGATTTCCTATGAGTACAAGGAAGGACAGAATATTCTGACCATTGTCAAGGAATTGCCGGTGGATTCGGAAGCGTGAGAGAGGGGGCATGAATATATGGAAACAAGAGAAGAACAGGAAAACGGAATGTTGACGTTATTTGTGTCCGGTGAGATAGACGGAACCAATGTTGATGATTTTGAAAAAGCATTGCAGTCTGCCGTGGAGCGGACAGAGAATCTCCGTCTGGATCTGAGTGATTTAGAGTATGTATCATCGACGGGATTGCGGGTATTTCTTACCACTCAGAAAAAAGTCAAGCAGCTTGGCAATCATATGGAATTGGCAAATGTTAATGAAGAGGTTATGGATATCTTTTCCGTTACCGGATTTGTAAAACTGTTAAACATTGTCTGATGTCGGTATCGACAGTTGGATGGTGCTGCAGATGCAAAACGAGCGGAAATAATTGTTATCGGCGTGAAAGGTTGACACATGGCAAGGGAAAAAACGTTGTTTATCTATAACCCGAATTCGGGTACCGGGGCGATCAAAAACAAACTGTCGCAGGTAATTGAGGTTTTCATGCGCGCAGGTTTGGATGTGAATATTTTTGCAACCGGAAAGCATGGCGACGCCACGCAGATCATTCACAGCAGACTCGGGAAAAAGTCTACGCGTTTTCGCCGTGTGATCTGTGCGGGCGGTGACGGAACACTTCACGAGGTAGTGCAGGGATTGATGGATCTGCCACCCGAGCTGCGTCCTCCGTGCGGTTATATTCCGGTTGGAACAATGAACGATTTCAGCAACGGGTTAAAGCTCCCCAGAAATATTGTTAAGTCAGCAGAGATAGCATCCGGCCGGGTTTCATCATTATTTGATATCGGAACGATGGATGATGAACCGTTTGTTTATGTGGCCGGGTTCGGAGCATTTACCGCGGTGTCATATGATACCTCGCAACAGGCCAAAAATCTCATGGGATGGCTTGCTTACTTTTTCAGGGGCATCAGTGAACTCGGAGCCATAAAAAGCATTCATGTTCGCGTTGAGACCGAGGATGAGACCTGGGAGGATGATGTCATCATCGGCATTGTTACAAACGCAAAAACCGTAGGCGGTCAGAAGATATTCCGTAAAACGGATGTCAGGTTAGATGATGGATTGTTTGAGGGTATATTTGTCAAAACACCAAAAAATCCAATTGAGTTAAACAGGATTTTAGGCTCGTTTATTTTTTCGGATTTCGGTCCGCAGATCAAGACCTTTTTATGTAAAAAGTTTACGATTGAAACCAGTGAACCTGTTCCGTATACAATGGATGGTGAAAACGGCGGGATCAGAAAACGCGTTGAGATCACCAACCGGCAACAGGCAGTCAGGTTTTTCCACGGACAGGATGCGGAACCCAAAAAGAAAAAACCGATGAAAACCATCGAAAAGCGCTGAAAAAGAAAGGAGAATCACATGGAATTAGAGATTAAAAAGGAACTCTCAGGTGCAACACTTACGGTGTTTCTGAAGGGAAAACTGAATTCGGGAACCAGCTCGCAGTTGAAAACAGAGCTCGAGGATCTGAGCGGAGTGTCGGAGCTGATATTTGACCTGAAGGAACTCGGCTACATCGCATCGGCGGGATTTCGTGTTATAATTGACGCATATAAAAAGGTCACCGGCAACAACGGAACAGTTAAGGTAATAAATGTTAACGAGTCCAACATGGAGGTGTTTGAATACACCGGTCTCACAGATATTTTAGATATTTCCGGGATATGAATAATCAGGATAAAAACCAAAGAAAAAAAGAGCGGAAACAAAACCGACGATTGTTCTCGGTTATTTCAATCAGGCTGATCCTGATAGGTGTAATAGGAATGGCCGGGCTTTTTTTAGTACTTGGTTTTTTGTTTCTGGAACATGAAAAAGCAGAGGCTCATGAACTCATAATCAAAAAACTGCATGACGTCAGAGAAGACTCTTTTTCCATGCTCGAGGAAACGGTGAACATGTCACTGTCCGATGATGCGGTAGTTGTGGAAATGCTGAAAAATGAATCGGGTGATTTAAGCAAAAAACTGCGCGCATATCAGGAAAAAAAATATTTGAATGGCAGTTGTGAGATAAGTGTTATTGATAAAAACGGCATCATTACAGCATCAACAAAAAATGAATATATAGGAATTGATATTCATGACGAGGATCAGTTCTCAGAATTGATCCCCCTGGTAGAGCACAAAACGACATTTGTTATGAATGATTTGGAACGGGATTCCAATGACGCGTTTGATAAAACCTTGTTTGCCGCTATGCCGTTTTCGGACGGAGATGGGTTCCTCGAGTTGGAATACAGCAGGAACGGGGTTGAGAACATAATAGATGGTATTCTGGCGAGGTCAGTGTCATTTCAATCCGTCGGTAAGGATGGATACATGATGACAGTCAACAGGGAAGGCATGATTATCAGTTGCTACAAACCGGAGTATCTCGGGAAAAACATCAGTGAATCAGGACTGTCTCAGGACCGGCTGGAAGCAGATAATAATAAAGTATTCCGGATGGACGTTTTCGGAGAGGATTCGTGGGTTGTTTCCGGGTTGAGGTCGGGGATTACCATTGTGGGTGTTTTGCCTATAAGTGAGATGATTGATGCCGCGCTCAGAAATCTGCTTGCGTTTTCAATATTATTAATCTTTATTATCATAGTTATATTTGTAGTTGTTTTTGTTATTCTAAAAAGAAATGTTATTGATTCGATAAAGAGTTTAGACGTCGGGATGACGCAGATAGCTGAGGGCAATCTCGAACAGAAAGTTGACGTTTATTCCACGAAGGAATTCAAAATATTGTCTGATGGGATCAATGACATGGTTGACTCGCTGCGTGGATATATCCGCGAGGAGAAGGAAAGAGTAGACAAGGAATTAGAGGTTGCCAGAGAGATACAGCTGTCCTCCATGCCTCCGGCGGGATCTGCTTTTTCCGACGAGACGAGATTTGCGGTTTATGCCACGATCAACACAGCAAAGGATGTCGGCGGGGATTTCTATGATTTTTATATGATCGGCAATACGCTGTGTTTCCTGATCGCGGATGTTTCCGGCAAGGGAATTCCGGCGGCGATGTTCATGATGCGAGCCAAGACCGTGATCAAGAATTATGCGGAATCGGGAGAGCCGCCTGCTTCGGTTTTCACGCTGGCAAACAAAAAACTGTGCGAGGAGAATGACACGGGAATGTTTTTGACCGTGTGGATGGGATTTTTGGATATCACGACCGGCCTCGTGAAATTTGTCAATGCCGGACACAATCCACCGTTGCTGATACGGGATGGTAAACCGGAATATCAGAAGGTAAAACCGGGACTGTTGATGGGCACGCTTGACATGGCGCGTTATCGTGAAAATGAGATTCAGCTGCAGCCGGGAGACGCATTGTATCTGTATACGGATGGTGTGACGGAGAGCGTTAATCCGGATGATATGTATTATGGTGAGGACAGGCTGAGAGAGGTTCTGTCAGGAGAGATACACAGCGTAGGAAAGGATTATTGCAGAGAGGTCTGCAGGGATGTCCTGTTGGATGTAAACGGATTTGCGGGTGATGCTGAACAGGCGGATGATATAACGATGCTTTGCCTGCGTTATGAGGGTGAAACGACATAGTACTATCGGCACAAAATAATCGGACATTATTGCTTGTTTGTACAGGTATTTGAAGGCAGCAGTACTGCGAGTTCTGTATATAATAACATGAATTGATCAAAAATAATAAGGGGGTAAGAACAATGGCGATTTTTAAGTCTCTGACCAATCACATTTTTTGCAGCGTTATGAAAAAGAGAGGCGCGAACGCGCTCAGGCATCTCGATGATGTCAGCAAGAGGGCTGTTTCGGCGAGTGAGGAAACGCTTCTGAAAATCCTGCATGACAACGCGAATACCGAGTACGGCAGGAAATTCGGGTTCGGAGAGATTGATTCTGTCGATGAATACAAAAAGCGCGTTCCTTTTTCTACTTATGATGATTATGAGCCATACATTTCACGTATGATCCAAAATGACGAGGAGGATCTGATCACGAGTTATCCGGTCAGGCATTATGCTCTCAGTTCGGGAAGCGTGGGTGTGCCGAAGCATATCCCGGTATCGCAGGCAACACTTGACAACTATGCGATATATGGCTCGAGCATACTATTCGGAGTAATGGATGAGTATTACCGCAATACAACCGGAAAAACATACAAGGACGGGTATTGCCTGAACACGATCGAGGCGGTTCCGATGATGACGGAAAACGGTATTCCGAAAGGTCCCATTTCCGGTACAGCTCTGCGTCCGTTTGCAGATCAGCTGCAGAATTTCATGACGTCACCGTCTGAGCTGGTATTCCCCGAGGAATCCATGGATATGAAATACATGAAACTCCGGTTTGCTCTGCCGGTCAGGAATGTGACCTGCATGACAGCGGCATTCATGACGGCTCTGGTCGACCTGATGACCTGGCTCGAGTCAAACTGGGAGGATATGTGCAATGACATAGAAAAAGGAGTGATCGGTGAGGCGGTTCAGGTTTCGCCTGAAACCAGGAGAAGGCTTGAGAGTATGTTGAATCCTGATCCCCAAAGAGCTGATGAACTCAGGGAGGAGTTTAGCAAAGGTTTTGACAAAATCGTTCCGCGTATATGGCCGGATTTCCAGTGGCTGGGCGCGATCGGGACAGGCGGATTTTCACAATATACATTGAAGATGCGACAGTATACCGGTAAAAATATCCCCTACAGTTATTTAAACTATGCTGCTTCTGAATCACTGATGGCGGTTGCCAGACGAACCGGAGAGGATTCATTTGTGCTGTTGCCTGACGGGGGATTTTACGAGTTTATCCCGGCTGACTCTGATGATGAGGATACTACGCTTACGATTGACCAGCTCGAGGAGGGCAAGGATTACGAAATAGTTGTTACAAACCTGTCGGGATTTTACCGCTACAAGATCAAGGATGTCATCCGTGTCAAGGGATTCTATAATGAAGCGCCTACAGTATCATTCCTCTACAGAAAGAACCAGATGATATCTATTGCCGGAGAGAAGACAAACGAGGAGGCGCTGCGTTGGACGATCGCAAAATTCCAGGACGAAACGGGTGTGCTGGTGCGCGATTACAGTATCTATGCCGATACGGATTCCAAGCCGGGACGTTATGTCATGCTGATCGAGCCGGATGAGGAGATACCTGCGGACAAGCTTCCCGAATACAGGGATCGGATTGAACGCCTGCTCGGACAGGCCAATCCTTCCTTCGGTCAGAAGGTTAATGACGGCACGCTCGGCAGGACCAAACTCCTGATCATGCAGCAGGAGGCATATATGTTCTACCGCGACATGATGATACTGAAAGGCGTTTCTCCGAACCAGTTGAAACCTGTACGCGCTATCGATACAATAATGAAGGAGAATTTCTTCTTCCATTTGGTTGAGGATGAGGTTGAGTGAAAACGGGCATAATGCGTATTGTGACTATGTTTGCCCTGGAAAAATGGAGCGTTTTGTAGCGTGAAAATAATTCAGACTGTTTTAGCGGCTTTCTCCGAGGTTTTGGCGGAGGGAGCCGTAATGATACCCAATCTGATGTTTGTCGGATTGTATTATCAGCATTACGGCGAGTTTGATTTTATCCTGCCGTTTGTTTTGTTGTATGCTTTTGAAAAAGCAGGGACATTTTTATTGAGCGGATTCGGCAGGGTGATCAATCCGTACGCCGTTTGGCTGATCGGGAATATCACTGCGATCATCGGTTGCGGCATGCTGCTGTTCGGAACCGGTGACAACTATTTTTGGGATGCGGGCGCGATACTGACCGGTCTCGGATTGTCGTGCTTTTCTCCGATGTACCGCGCAACCCGGGATGCGCTGAAATCGGAAAAAGCATGGCTTTTTACTGTATCATTGTATGTCGGATATCTCCTGCTCGGAGGATATCTGATCTTTGTGATGCAACTGCGTTCCATCAATATGGTAACAGTTATTTCTGCCGTATTGGGATTGGTTGTGATATCGACAGTCCAGTGCCTGTTGCTCTGGAAACGCAACCCGTACAGCGGAAACAGAATCCACGAAAGAAAAACCATAAGATGGGATCAGTTTGCCTATGCGGCTGTTGTTTTGCTGTTCACATTTGCGGTGCGATTTTACAAACAGACGGCGACGCTGTGGATGATCATATGGGTAGGCGTCGGGATGGCGTTATTGATCCTGTTAACCGTATGCATCAAACATGAAAAATATCGCATGCATAGTTTGCGAACACTCTGGTACGGAGCGGAGAGAAACTTTGTTACGATATATTCCCTGATCTTTTTCATGGCGATCGGCAAGTATGATTTGGTTATGGTTTCCTATCTTATGATTGGGATCGGCGTGGTTGTAGCCAAACTCGTGGCTCCGGTATTTGGGAAGTTGTGTTTGGCGATAGCCGGAGGTGGTATAGAAAAGAGGAATTCCGATTTGAGCGGATCCGGTTATGAACAAAATGTCAGTTCGTCTGGGGAATCAGAGAGTAAGAGTGTAGTTCCCGGCATCTATGAACCGATATGTATCATAGCAGCTAATGCCGCATCATGCCTGATGTTACTGCCGTGGACTGCGTGTTATATGGTCGGAGTGGCAGTTACTGTAGTATTTGTATCAATGGGGAGCAGTTCATCGATAAAAGCATACCTGCAGGACGAACGATTCATCGTAACCGAGAGGAGACTGGTACGCGCCAGGTTTTACGGACTGGGCGCCGTCATCGAGCAGGCGTTTATGATGATCGCGATGTTTATTTTTTCGCTGGTCATTCTCGGAGACGGAACGGATGCCATCTCATCGTATGCGCTTCGCGAAGGTGACGCGGCGAATAATCCGGTGTTCTTTTTCACGTTGATAGCATGTATAGTTTTTAATACTGTTTGGGGACTGGTTTACTGCAGGAAACGTGTTTAGTCAGACCCGACGATTGCGTAGTCGCTCTGATACATTTTGCGCAGATTATCTGCGGAATTATACTGCTCACCGATTATAAATTCCTTGGACCAGGTCATAAAATAAGCCCACGGTGTGTGGGATTTTTTTAGCATATCAATATCCGGCAGATAGCCGACCTCAGCGAGGGCGGCTACTTTTTTTTCAGAAGTGGCGGAGATCAATTCCTCATATTCTTTATGGTAATCCGTGGGCATGTATTTGTCCAAATAGATATCTACGGAGATCACGTCGACATAGTCATCCCCGGGCCATCCCTCCGCGAGACGGCAGTTCCACACCCACAGCAGATTGTCGAGATGGTGAACCTGTGTATAGTGTTCGAACATCAGCCTGTACAGCTCACGGGCGACCGCCGTACCCTGTGCGCCCCACCAGAACCAGGTGCCGTCGGATTCGTGAAACGGACGCCACAGGATAGGGATGTCTTTTTCCAAAAAGGGTTTTAACAATCCCGCGATTACATCCATGTCGTGATAAAAAGCCTCCCTCTCCGGCGTTCCGTCGATGAGGATTTGTCGCGCGTCAAAATCTGTATGCTCGGTATAGAAGCTCTTGTCGCGTCCTCCAAGTGGTGAAAACCAATGAAAGGAAAACGTCAGTATTCCATTTGATTCCGTCGCCCATCTCAGCGCCGTTTCCAGCGTCCCACGGTTTTCATAAACCTCAGTCAGGCATGCTTCGGAGGCATCATTATAGTTTATGTTCGGTGAATAAGCGAGCAATTCAAATCCCCGCAGCTTCGGAGTTTTCCCGGTTTGTTCATCAATATAAGAAATCTCTTCCATTGGGATCGTCTGTGTGTGCTGACCGGTTATGATGGCGTTCCCGGCGATCTCGCTGAGATAATTCAGAAGTTTTTTTGCTGCCGACGTAGCATGTGGATTGACAGGTTTTTGCATATGGATGACCTCCCGATGGCTTTAATGAGTCCGCATCCCTTCATTACATGTCTTAAGTTTCATAATTCTGCATATAGATTAACATATTTACAGTTAAATTTCAAGAAGATGAACGTTAACTCTGATTCATTTACGATTGACATTATATCCATTTTGTAATACAATAGATATGAAATGGATAATTATCTATCCAAAATATGAACACAGACACATAAACACAAAAAAAAGAGGAGTAGTCGCGTTATGACGATAGAGGAAATGAACCGTATTCGCAAGGAACGAAAATTATCATATCGTGAAATCGCAGAAGGTGCCGGTGTGGCGTTGGGAACTGTACAGAAGGTATTTGGTGGCGCCACAGCTTCGCCCCGCTACGACACACTGCAAAGGCTCGATCACTTTTTCATAAGGGAGACTCCGGCCTATCAGAGACAAGATTCGGGAGTTAACAGAAGCTTCAAAATCAATCGATTGTCAGACTCAGTTCAAGGCAATTACACAGTTCAGGATTATTTGGATTGGCCTGATGACGAGAGGGTGGAATTGATTGACGGCGTGATCTACAACATGGCTTCGCCGACCAGTATCCATCAGATATTTGACCTCGCAATAGGAACGCAGGTGTTCAGTCAAATCCGAAAAAAAGGTGGGGATTGCGTTCCGATGATCGCTCCGGTGGATGTCCAGTTGGATTCGGATGAACGGACAATGGTGCAACCGGACTTTTTGATCGTGTGTGACAGGGATAAAATACATGAGAAAAGAGTAGTCGGAACTCCTGATTTTATCATAGAGATTCTGTCACCATCTACGCGGATGAAGGATGCATTCGTAAAGCAAAACAAATACATGAATTCCGGAGTCAGGGAATACTGGACAGTGGATTTGAGAGACAGACGTGTCACAACGTACCTGTTTTCAGAGGGTCGAGTACTCCAATACAGTTTAGAGGACATCGTCCCGATAGGGATATATGAGGGTGAAATATCAATTGATTTTTCGGACATATCTGCTTATGTGCGAGATGTGGTAGGAGAAAAATGGGAAGAATGAATTAAAGCAAAATAATACTTTACCCCGATTTTTCTTGACAATGACACCCGGGTGGGGTACAATGGTTCATGTTATGGATAGAAGCGAGATTACCCTGACGCACGAGCTCACAGTAGAGGAATACAACGATCTCCGGGCGAGCGTGGATTTCATTACGATCCGTCCGGCACGAGCTGAGACTGCGTTGCAAAATGCCCTGTACAAAATCATTGCCCGCGACAAAAATGACCGCGTGATCGGCATGACACGCGTAGTCGGCGACGGAGGCTATGTGTATTTTATCTGCGATGTGATCGTACGTCCGGAGTGCCAGTCACAGGGATTGGGGAGACTCCTGATTGAGACAACGTTATCCTGGCTGGAGGAACAGGTGGAGGATGGCGAGACAATCATGGTCAACCTGATGTCCGCGATGGGCAAAGAAAGCTTCTATGAAAAACTGGGGTTTTCCACACGCCCCTTCGGCAACCATGGTTCAGGCATGAGTCGATGGATTGCCGGGTAACTTAATAACATGGGAGTGCTGAAAAAGTATTCCTCAAACGTGTTCGCCTTGCTGGGCGGGTGTCTGGGACAGTTGGTGTTCTGCAGCTGTTCCGAAAAAAGGAATTACGTAGTGCATACGGATTCCGGGTACCGGTTCCGGTGAGTACAAGCGCTGCCGAAAGGAGAAAAGAACATGGGAAAAATTCTATTTACGTCCGAGTCCGTAACGGAAGGACATCCGGACAAAATCTGTGATCAGATTTCTGATGCTATTCTCGACGCTATCTACAAACAGGATCCGATGAGCCGTGTTGCCTGTGAAACCGCAATTACGACTGATTTCGTATGCATCATCGGAGAGATCTCAACAGGAGCCGATTTAGGTCCGGCTGATTTTGAGAAGATTGCAAGAGAAACAATCTGTGAGATCGGCTATGATGACCCCGCCAAAGGATTTGACGGAAAGACATGTGAAGTGCTGATCAAACTGGACAAACAGTCGGCGGACATCGCTCTCGGCGTTGACAACTCGCTCGAGACCAAACAGTCCTCCGATGCCGATGGTGTATTCAATAAAACCGATATGGGAATGACCGATGCCGAGATTGACAAGATCGGAGCCGGTGATCAGGGCATGATGTTCGGTTATGCGACGAACGAGACCGAAACCTATATGCCGTATCCGTCGTACCTGGCGCATTTATTGGCGCGCAAACTGTCGGAGGTCAGGAAAAACGGTACACTTCCGTATTTGCGTGCGGATGGCAAGACGCAGGTAACTATTGAATATGATGAGAACGCAAAACCCAAACGCATTGATGCTCTGGTTATTTCCTCGCAGCACAGTGAGGATGTTTCCCAGCATCAGATACATGAGGACATTCGCAAATACGTGATCGATCCTGTCGTATCTCAGGATTTGATCGACGATAAAACACGTATCTATATTAATCCAACCGGAAGGTTCGTAATCGGAGGACCGAACGGTGATGCAGGACTGACCGGTCGCAAGATCATCGTTGACACATACGGCGGTATGGGTCGTCACGGCGGCGGTGCTTTTTCCGGAAAAGATCCGACAAAGGTTGACCGCTCAGGCGCGTATGCGGCGCGTTATGTTGCGAAAAACATAGTTGCAGCAGGATTGTGCGACCGCGCTGAGGTGCAGTTATCCTACGCCATCGGAGTGGCCTGGCCGACATCGGTTCGCATAGATACGTTCGGAACAGGCAAACTTCCTGAGGAGAAGTTGGTCGATATAATATTTGATAATTTTGATCTCCGCCCCGCCGGCATCATCAAAATGCTGGATCTGAGACGCCCGATCTACAAACAGACAGCAGCATACGGTCATTTCGGCAGGGATGATATCGATGTACCTTGGGAGAGATTGGACAAGGTTGATGCTTTGAAAAAATATCTTTGATGAGGCCAACCACTTGAATCCTTGACAATCCGACTCGTATAGATTATAATTTGTTCATGTTTTAGGTTGATCAAGATGGCGCGAGAACATGCATTTTAGCAATGAAGTTCATGTCTCGCGCCTATGCGCCTCCGTAGTTAAATGGATATAACAGCCCCCTCCTAAGGGGCAGTTGTGGGTTCGATTCCCGCCGGGGGTATTCCGACGCGCAGAGTCATTTGGCTCTGACGCGTCAAATTTTATATAAAGAGGGATAAAACGATGAGATTAATAAAAAAACGAGCGAATACAGT
>JAGABX010000082.1 GCA_017614395.1 Eubacterium sp. | reverse complement strand
TCACACAGGTCTTTCAGCCGACGTTCCTTCATATCCTCTATCATCTGATCGATATCCGGATGCACCGTGTTCTCATCCAACACCAGGTTCTCATATGTCTCCCGTGTTGACACATGCGTTTTCGGCTTCACTATCAGAATATTGCAATTCGGAAGCTTCGGAATTGTTGACAGTTTTTCTCCGATCCCCTCCGCTAACGCTGTTCCCTTCATGATGCAATAGGGTATATCCGCGCCGATCTTCACCCCGCGTTTCATCAACTGCGACTTGCTTAATCCTAAATCATACATCTGATTGATCGCTATCATCGTCGCGGCTGCGTCTGTGCTGCCACCGGCCAATCCGGCCGCAACCGGGATCCTTTTTTCCAGCTTTATGTTTAACCCACCCTCGAGCTCAAACTCCTTCATCAGCATTTTCGCGGACTTCACGATCAGATTGTTCTCATCCGTCGGCAAAAACTTCAGATTGGTAGCAAGCCGAACGCCCGGATCTCGTTTTCTGGTAAGCGTCAGGCGGTCAAACAGACGGATGGTCTGCATGATCATTTTAACCTCATGATAGCCGTCCTCACGCCGCCCCGTTACATCGAGTCCGATATTGATCTTGGCGGGCGCGTTTATCCACATCGATTCCATTGCCATATACATCAACCTTTCCGGATTTTATTCTGTATGTTTGCCTTTTCAACACTCAGCGTCTCCGCTTGTGACGCTTATGTGGCTTGTACTTTTTCATGGGAACACTGCCCATGGAGCGCGACATGCCTCCTGACTTTTTATTTCTCTTGTAATGCTTGGCGCGATTCCTGTTTTCGAGAATCGTCCGGAGTACCGGTAAAAAGATAATAAAACCGGCCACTAACAGTATCACTATCACAACCACTACGATCACGGCCAACCACGGAAACGGTGTTTCGGTTGCTTTTTCCACCGCTTCGTCAAACCACTGTTTCATGTTGATGCTGTCGTTCAGCGTCGGTGTTCCGCGGTTTTTGTAATATATATAGGTTCCGCCCACCTCCGTGTCATGATACGTATAGTGGATTCGCCCGATCGCGCGATTGCCGTTCTCATCAAAAACATCCGTTGAATAGTACTCGACCGTTTTCTCAACATCGTCAAGCGTTTTACCCTTGGGCAGAAGAATTCCCGCGTTTTCATCAACATATAATGAACTCGTTTCGGTATTGAAAAAGGCATTGAACTGTGTAAAAAGTCTCTCCGTATTCACATCGCTGACTTCCTCATCGGTAATCATTACGCGGTGATAATTGTTTAGTCCGTAATTCAGCAGTTTTGTCGTGTCGGAATACTGATTGTCATCGAGATAAGGCGGATTAGGGTTTCGCATGATGACAGAAAGGATCGTCATGTCCTTTTTCTTCGCATATGTAACAAGCGTGTAAAGACACTGCGAAGTGTAACCCGTTTTGCCGCCGACGCAATATTTGTACTCGTACTGCGGGTAGTTCAACGGGAGCAGCATACCATGGTGGTTGTGCAGGGTATAACCCGCCTTGCGCTTGTTTGTTTTGGGCAATTTGTACCATTTTGTGCCTGTGATCTCAGCAAATTTCTCGTTTTTATATGCGGCCCTCGCGATCAGCGCCATATCATGTGTCGTCGTGTAGTGGTTTTTCTCCCACAAACCGTTCGTATTGTTGAAATGCGTTCCGGTACAGCCAAGCTCCTTCGCGCGTTTGTTCATCATCTTGACAAAGGTTTTGATATCGCCGGCAACATGCTCCGCCACACCGTTGCACACCTCGTTCGCCGACATCAGCATAATAGCGTAGAGACTCTCCTCCATTGTCAGCTTCTCGCCGGGCACAATCTCTATATTGCTGGCACCCTGGTTCTGGATCAGATCGACTGCGTTCTGGGAAAAAGTAACGACCTCGTCCATTGAGGAGTTTTCCAGCGCAACTAAAGTAGTCATGATCTTGGTTATACTTGCCGGATACAGACGTTTGTTTATATTCTTTTCATAAAGCACAGCACCGGAATCAACATCCATCACGATACCGCCGACTGATGCGATGCTTGGCGGATCCGATGCGGCAAATGCAGTCAGATCACCGTATTCATCAAGGATGTCCTTTTTCTTTCCCGTTGCCGGCGTGCCGTCGCCCGTTGTTCCTTCCGTTGCTGTCGTATCGTTACTGCCTGTTGTTCCATCCGTTGCGGTCGCATCGTCACTGCTCGTCGTTCCTTCCGTTGCGGTCGTATCATTACCGCCCGTTGTTCCTTCCGTTGTCGTATCATTACCACTCGTCGTACCATCAGTTATCCCGTTGGTTGAGTCAGTTGTACTGCCGGACACTCCGTTTTCTGAGGAAACACCGTCGCCTGTATCGTCCGACTCGCCATAGGTCTGTTCTGTGTTATTCGTGGGTTCGGCATATACTGTCGCAACCGGCGTTAACGCCAAGCATATCAATAACAGAATCGCTGTTAGTTTCTTTTTCATATTCAATAATATCCTCTTTGATTTTTGATTATTGATTTCTAATTATGGGAAATGCAATGATTATTGATATAACTTGAAAAGTGCATGTTATCTGTCTATAATACCAAAAGTGCCTCATTGCTTAATTATCTATTGTAACTCATTTCTCCGAAAATTTCAAGTTTTTCATTCGTCTTTTAGCGAGCGCGCGATTACAAACCGGCAGATCGGATGTCCCGCAGCAACGAACTTTTTCTCATACTCCGTCATGACATTCCCCGCCAACTGGTCACTGTGATGCAGGTCATAAGTCAGCTCCCTGATCTCCCATGTATCTGATTCATTTATCGTTTCAACCGAGTAATCGAACAGGGCTCGGTTATCCGTCTTAAACTGAATAAGACCTCTTCTCATGTTGTTAAATGTATTGCTTTTATCCGTTCCATTGGAGTTCAATCCGGCCTTCACGCTATCAGTGTCGATTTCCTGACTTAACACCCTGTTATATATTTCCAAAAACTGCGGGCTGGTCAATCGTCGTTTCGCATGCCTGTCCTTAGGCCACGGGTCGGAAAAATTCAGGTAGATCCGATCCACCTCACCGGGTGCAAATATGGATTCCAATTCAGTCGCATCAAAACGCAGGAAATACAGATTATTTATTTGCTTCGTCCCGGTTGCCGAGGACGCGATTCTGTCATCCTCTGAAGCATATCTATTTTCCGTTTTATCCAATCTGTCGGAACGGCTCTCCATCTTTTCCACCGCGCGGAACAAAACCGATGAAAACTTTTCAATTCCAATGTAGTTGATTTCCGGATGTTTCTCCGCCAGCTCGATGATAAAATCTCCCTTGCCCATTCCGATCTCAACATGCAGAGGATTATCATTTTGAAAAAGTCCGGCACGCCAGTTTCCCCTGTATTTCTCCGGTTCCTGCACGCAGTATTTGTTTTCTGCAATCGCCTCCCGCGCTCCCGGTACGTTTCGCAACCTCATGAATTCCAATACCTCTGTTCTTATTATTACACAGGCTTTTTAAGCGATTCGAAAAACGCCATGCCTGTATCACTTATCCTTGGGAATTATCCGCACTTTCCGATATTGCCGCTTTTTCCTCGCGTTTGTCCCACTTTTCCTTTGGATCCTTCAAACCCCTCTTTTTATATCGGTTCTTGATCCATTCGCCTCCGAGATACTGCAACACCGCTACTGTCGGGACACCCAAAAACATTCCCAGCACTCCGAAATATGCGCCTCCGACTGTAATTCCGAGTATGACCGCCAATGGTTTGATGCCGGTCTGGTCTCCGAGAATCCACGGTCCGAGAATCCATCCGTCAAACTGCTGAACACAAAGTATGAGAAGCGCAAACCACACGGCCAGCATCGGATCTATAAAAAGGTAGATCGCGCAACCAGGGATTCCTCCGATGATTGGTCCGAAATACGGAATCATGTTAGTGATGCAAACTATAACCGACAACAACACCGGATATGGAAATCCAAATGCCAGCATTGCAACAAAAGTAATGATTCCGAT